>CAYGNU010000099.1:0-10822 GCA_964351175.1 uncultured Roseivirgaceae bacterium
ATCCTAAAACGCTTTCATTCTTGCTTTCAGAGGTCCACCATTTAGACGAACTCCTAAGTTCAGATCGGTATTCCGCCTATGACCGTCAGTCTATCGATATACTTTTAGAAGCTGTGAAGGATTTTAGTGATACCTCCCTTTTCCCTTACATCAAGGAAATGGATGAGCAACCTTCTGTCTTTAAAGATGGCAAAGTGACCGTCCATCCGCAGTTTGGGCCCATACTTAAAAAGGCCGGGGAAATGGATTTGATATCTGCCTTTATGGATGAAAAGGATAATGGCCTTCAGCTGCCCATTCTGGTGAATAATGCGCTTTATTTTATAATGGAGGCTGCCAATAATCACGTAACAGGTTACATGGGTTTAACGGCAGGTGCGGCTAACTTGATTGTTTCATTTGGCTCAGAGGAGTTGAAACAGAAATATGTGCCCAAGATGCTTAAGATGCAATGGGGCGGATCTATGTGTTTAACAGAACCACAAGCGGGCAGTTCGCTTTCAGATATTACGTCTAGTGCAAAGCCACTAGGTGATGGCAGTTATGCTATAAAAGGTCAGAAAATCTTCATATCGGCCAGCGACCATCAGTTTGCAGATAATTTCATTCACCTTGTGTTGGCTAGAGTAGAAGGAGCACCAGCAGGTACAAAAGGAGTTTCGCTTTTTGTAGTTCCACAGTATAAGGTCAATGATGATGGTACTAAAGGGGCCTATAACCATGTAGATGTGGTAGGAGAGTTTGTTAAACTTGGCCAAAGAGGATACTGTACCAATCATTTGGCCTTTGGCGATAGTGGAGAGAGTATTGGCTACGTGGTAGGTGTAGAAAATAAAGGGTTGAGTTATATGTTTCAGCTAATGAATGAAGCTAGAATTGCGACCGGAAGAATGGGCACTGGCATTGCCTCTGCGGCTTATTATGCTTCCTTGCAATATGCAAAAGAGCGCCCTCAAGGAAGAAAACTGCAAAGTAGTGGTAAAAAGGACCCATCAGAGGAGCAGACCTTAATTATCAATCACCCGGATGTAAAACGGATGCTACTGCACCAAAAAGCAGTTGTTGAAGGCAGCCTGAGCCTTATTCTTCAGTGCTCTTATTATGTAGATAAACTAATGACTACCGAAGGTGAAGAAACCAATAATTATCATTTACTAACGGAGATTTTAAATCCTATTGCTAAAACCTATCCATCAGAAGCAGGTAAAGATGCCGTTGATTTAGGGCTGCAAGTATTGGGCGGCTATGGCTTTACCATGGATTTTATCCTTCAGCAGTACTATCGTGATATTAGAATTATTTCCATCTATGAAGGCACCACCGGCATCCAGTCACTAGATTTAATGGGTAGGAAAATAACTATGGTTGAAGGAGCTGCGCTTAAACTACTAGCCAAGGAAATGGAAGCAACCATTATGGCGGCTATGCAGCAGGATGAATTAAAGAAGTATGCCTTAGAACTGGGCGCAAGTGCTAATATAATTGAAGAATGTATAAGCCAATTGATGCCATATGCTATGCAGGGAAATCATGAAAGATATCTGGCTGACGCTACTATTTTTATGGATTTGTTTGGCACGGTGGTTATTGGCTGGCAATGGTTGAAAATGGGCTTGGCAGCTACTAAGCATTCAGATGCAACTTTTAAGCAAAGCAAACTCAATACTTTAGAGTACTTCTACAAATATGAAATGTCTAGATGTAAAGGATTACAAAAAACCATCTGCAATGACTCTGAGGTAACGATCAACATGCAGGCTGAGATGTTCTAAAAGTTTTGAAGATCGGTCAGTTATAACTGTATTGTCTAAATAGAATGGTGGAGGTTTACATCCCTAGCTCAATTGAGTTAAACTCAGAGTTGATCTTAAGAAATTTAAATATTCACAAAATGGTTTGACCCCATTTTTTATTTCTGATATTCAATTTTCTTGATCTTCCAGACAAATTCAGCGACAGGTCTTTTTACAATAGCTTCATTACTTTTTTTTGTAGTTTCGGGTCGCTCTACCGCCAGAGATGATCTAATTCAGGTTTGAGCTTTTCTAATCCTTCAGGAGTTAATAACTGTGCCCTATCCTAGTTTGTAGTATATGTTCATGAAAAAGCCCCTAGAAAACTCTAGAGGCTAAATTCTGTGGGCCCACCTGGACTCGAACCAGGGACCACCTGATTATGAGTCAGGTGCTCTAACCAGCTGAGCTATAGGCCCAGAATAAATCAGCAATTTTCAATTGCCAATTAACAAACAATTGACACTGGTTAACTATCAATTGCCCGTTGGATTTGGGATTGCAATATTAGATATTTGCCAACAATTACACAATAAAAAATATAAAATTGAGTCAAGGAAAAATTAAGAACTTAATTTTTGATTTGGGAGGCGTAATAATCAACCTCGATACCTACCTTACCATTCAGGCTTTTGCTGATATTACTGGCCAATTTCCTGAAGATATTATCAAATTTTCTACAGCGCATCCTCATTTTCATGCCTATGAAAAAGGAGAAATTGATGATGCCACTTTCAGAGATACTATAAGAGAAATATCAACCATGGCTTTAGAAGATGAAGCGATAGACAAAGCATGGAATGCCATGATTCTGGATCTGCCTCATAATCGAATTGATCTTTTGAAAAAACTTAAGAACAGCAATAACATTTACCTGCTCAGTAATACCAATAACATCCATATGGAATGTGTCAATCAGGTAAGGGCAGCGGCTGGTGTCATTCCATTCGATCAAATTTTTCATCAAGATTACTACTCACACTTAATGGGAAAGAGAAAACCCGATAGAAATATTTTTGATCAGGTATTGGAGGAAAATAACCTGAGAGCAGAGGAAACTTTATTTCTAGATGATAATTATGACAATATAAAAGGGGCATCCAACTTGGGAATAAATACACTTCATGTAACTTCACCCAACCTATTATTCGAGTATTTTGATGAACGATAATTTAAAGACATACCTCAAGCACATTGGCCTTTTCTTATTAACTTTTCTTACGGCTACCCTTGCAGGTACTTGGTGGATTAATGGCAAAGTATGGCCATTTACTGCCTATGAGATGTCAGATTTTGTACTGGGTATGAAATACTCGGTGCCTTTTCTTCTTATACTTACCGTACATGAATTTGGTCATTACTTTATGGCCAAATACCATAAGATAAAGACCACGTTGCCTTTTTATATTCCAATACCTCCTTTTCCTGGTTCAATAGGCACCATGGGAGCCATCATCAAAATAAAAGAGCATATTCTCTCTAAGAAAATACATTTCGATATAGGAATAGCTGGTCCATTGGCTGGATTTGTTATTGCCTTGGCAGTATTGATCTATGGTTATAGCACCTTACCTGAGTTGGACTATCTTTTTGAAATACATCCTTCTTATGCGCAGTACGGAGATGATTATGCACAGCATGTTTATACGCCCGAGTTTCAAAAGATGGAAGCTGAGCGTTTATATAATGAAGCAAGAACACAAGATTCATTACAAGCGGTTAATGATGGGGAAATTGATTCTTGGAGTTTTCCTGCGTTTCAACCCGACCAGCAATTAGGAAACTTGTCCATAGGCAAACCATTACTCATGCAGTTTATGGAGTCTTTTGTTAGTAATAAGAAGTTAATTCCTAATGCCAGCGAGATCATGCATTACCCGATGCTTATGGCAGGCTTCCTGGCCTTATTAGTGACAGCCTTAAACTTGATGCCCATTGGGCAGTTGGATGGAGGACATGTGCTATATGGTCTTATTGGCACCTACTGGCATCGTAAGGTAGCCACGGTCATCTTTATAATATTTGTTTTTTATGCTGGTCTTGGAATAGTTTCACCTGATGACCAAGGACCAAAGCTTTTTGATAGTATTTGGATTGCAAGAATTGCTTACTTATTGTATCTAAATTTCATTTTCAAAGCACTGAAATTTGATGCAACAAAAACACTTCTAATTTCAATGATTGTTTTTTCCATTCAATATATAACCCCATTATTTTTCGGTTCAATTGAGGGTTATTCAGGATGGTTGGTTTTTGCCTTTGTAATAAGTCGTTTTGTAGGGATCTACCATCCGCCAGCACCCATAGAAGAGCCACTAGATTTGAATAGACAAATATTAGGTTGGCTTTCTCTATTGATTTTTATTATCTCCTTTAGTCCAGCGCCTATTGTGATCAATTAGCAATTAGCAATTAACAATGTGCAATTGGCAATGAACAATTGGCAATTTTGTCTTTAGCCTGAGTAATGGATTAATGTTGTGATTCTTACCTACAATTACTGGCTTTTCAGATATGCTTCTATACCGCCTTCTAAGCTTTTAACATTGGTAAAGCCATTTTTGAGAAGGTATTTCATAGCTTGATTGCTGCGTGTACCGGATTTGCAATGCACGATCACTTCCTTGCTTTTGTAAAGATCTAATTCAGCAAGTTTTGATGGTATTTCACACAGCGGAATATTGATAGACCCTATGTTTTCTTCTTCAAATTCCCATCTTTCTCGCACATCAATAATGACTATGTTGTCACTATCTCTTTTAGCTTTTAAAGTTTTGGTATTGATCAGATTCATTTTTTAACAATTTTCAAGGTCTTTGTAGAGGTACCACTATTTACTCTAACATAGTATAAACCATCCGCTTGATGAGATAAATCAATACTTGTTGACTTATCATTCGTAGGCCTTTTTGCTGCAACAGCCTTACCATACATATCAAACACCTCAAAATTATCAAACCTTCCGCTTATATTAAAGACTCCTGAAGATGGATTTGGGTAAATGATTATGGGCTGAACCAGATCATCTTCTAAACCAGTAAGAGGATCGAAAGGAATAGTATTGCCAAAGACGGGTCTGAGCATAAAACTGCCCGATAGATTATCCGGTGGTATGGTCTGCCATAAATTACCCAAATTGAATAAAGCCTTGTCTGTGCTTACATTGCTAATGTCAAACCCAAGGCTTAATTGCCCATTACCATTTTGTCGGTATCCTAAAAAGAAGTCATCTGATACAGCTACGGGCGATTTGAAAGTGTAGCGAATGAAAGAATTAGGTTTTGGGTCTCTAATCAAAGTAAAAGTCTCACGCATGAGCACATCTATAGGCACAGTGTCATTGTCCCAAACGATAATATCAATGGATCTACCATTAGGATCTATCTGTCCTAATGGGAAGTACATATCAACCGCTATTAACGTATCAACTACGGTTGGGGGAATTGGGAATTTCACTGCTATACTATTGCCTGCAAAGTTAACCCCAGCACCAAATTCAGCGGTGCCATCATCATAGGCATAGTAGTCTTTTAGAATGTACTCATTTCTGATGGTGTCATTGTTCCTGAAATCAATGGGTATGTATTCAACATCATAATCGCCAGTAGGGGCAAAGGCATTGTCCGTTGCATCAATGAATGTTTTTAGGCTGATGAATATTGAGTCTTGATTTTCCGGTATAACTAGATTGTCAAATAGATTATCAAGCGTCTCTGTGATGATTTGAGGATTTTTTAAACTCTCCGTATCTCTAAATATAGGACCAAAAGTCACCTGGTTACTTGCACTGTCTTTCCAAGAAGTGATAACACCGCTATAAAAGTTGTCGTAAGGCTGCGGGTCATCAGCTGGGTTATCAACAGAGGAGACCTTATACGAAGGAACCTTGTTTTGCGAAGTTCTATAATGACTTGCAGGTATGGCATAGAAACCATCAAAAATCGATGTTAATGGAGAACTAATGGTTCTGTCTGGGTAATTATCGTCTGAAGGGCTTCTGTCTTTATTTAAATACACATAATCTACATTCCAGATGTCATAGAAGCCTTGAGGTCTGCCAAAGGCCTGAAACCTGAACTGGAAATTATCATGGAAATAATTAGCACTATCTACCTTAATCAAAGCTTGTACAAAGTTGCCAGAATTGTCTAAATCCTTACTTTTCGGCCATACTGACACCCATACGCCACTTGCATTTTTAAACTCTACACGAAGCGAATCTGTTTCTTCAGGAGTTTCACCATTTCCACCAAACTGGTAGAAAAAACTTAAGTAGACATTACTATTAACATTTAGAGCTGCTAAATCTATTGGGCAGGAGGTCAATGAGTCGGTACTTGCCGTGGTACTGCCAGTATAGGAACCACCATCAGACTTGATACCATCAAAACTGGCTACCCCAATACTAGGAGGATTAAGCCCAAGGCCATCACCGATATAGACAGATTCGCTATTAACCCAAAGACTATCAGACGGAACATTGTCTTTAGCAAAAGAAAAATCATCCCAAAAGGGTAAGGTTAGTGCAGTTCCTTCAGTTCTTGAGCTTCGCTTAATTTTATTTGCTGAACTTTTATTGACGGGCGTTATGGTTATTTGCCCATAGCTGTAAGATAGGGTTGATAATAGAATGAATAAGATAAATGCATTGCGCATAGTTTAAATTTCTTCATCTTCTTCCTCACCCGCAGTGCCTTCGTAACCTTCTGGAGAGATCCATAAGTCTATGCTGTCTCCAATACGAACTTGTTGGCCAGCGGCAGGTTGCTGTCTTGTAACGATGATTTTACCATTGCTAGTATCTCCTTCAACGGTTATTAACCCAATTTCCAGACTTGAACCTAGGATAATAAACCTTGCGTTCTCCAAATCGCTACTGACCAGGTCTGGTGCATCAAAATTACTTTTTCCGTAACCATCACCAACCACTAGGTCAATCACTGAACCTTTGTTAATTCTGTCTCCTGGCTCAAGTACTTCACCATTTTGACTTACTTCAAGTACAAGGTTTAAAAATTGACTTGGCTGATAAGTGATTTTCCCACGGTTAAGCTCATTGCTTTTTAGTACTGCCTCGGCATTTCTCAAAGAACGGTCTACAAGCTCTGGTACAGGTACTGTGGGAGGAGAGATTCTATTGACCGATATAAATATCTTGCGGCCTTCTTTAACTTTTGATCCAGCCTTTGGGTATTGTTTTAAGATCGTAAGAGGATCATATTTTTCAGAGTAGCTAGAATCATTGACTTCATACCTTAGATTTCTTTTTACCAAAAAATCATCGATATCCTCCATATGAATGCCCTCCAGGTTGGGAACAGTGATCGACTCACCATGATTGGTATAGGAAGGCAAATAGACGTAAAAGAAAAACAGCGTAGATAAGGTGAACAGTGCTATGATAACTAACACGCTGATTAAAAAGCCTTTAGGAGTATCAGTACTTATGGGTAGTTTCACCGGGTATATTTATTGAGTTAAAAATAACATTCAAACTTAACTAAATCTTGTAAGCCAATAAAACAATTGAGTTTTAAGGTTGATATTGATTAACAATTCTATGAGCTACACTTTCTCTTTCAAGAGCTAAATCCACTAGTTTACTGATAAGGTCGGTGAAGCTAATGCCTCGTTCCTGCCACATCATCGGAAACATACTACTATTCGTAAATCCAGGGATAGTATTGATTTCATTGATCAATATATCGCCATTTTCTGTTAAAAATAGATCTACTCTGGCGAAATCCTGACAGCTCAATGCTTTATAAGATCTAACGGATAGTTTTTTAATGGTTTCTTCGATGCTCGTGTCAACTTTTGCAGGTACATGAAGTTCTACTGCATTAGGGTCTAAATATTTGGCTTCATAGGTGTAAAACTCATAATTATCGCTGATTACTATTTCAGCAGGCCTAGAGGCTATTGGATTTTCATTTCCCATCACAGAGCACTCTAGTTCTCTACCAATAATGTATTGTTCGAACAATATAGTATTATCGAATTTGAAAGCTTCATCTACAGCTTTTTCAAAATCGGATTTAGATTTCACTTTTACCACACCTACAGATGAACCAAGATTTGCCGCTTTGGCCATAAAGGGCAGCCCTAAAACTGCTTCAATATGCTCAAAATTAATTTCTGATTTTTGAGGATAGTCATAAGTGAGGTATTTCCCCACAGGGATGCCTGCAGCTTCTAATAACCGTTTAGTATATAACTTGCTCATCGATATGGCAGAACCTAGAACGCCAGTTCCTATGAAAGGAATTTCCATGGATTTTAATAATCCCTGAACACTTCCATCTTCACCGTCTGTGCCGTGAAGTACAGGAAATACCACATCAGGTTTAATAATCTCATTGTTGTTAAGATTTTTAAAACCTTTATTGGTCGAGGAAAGCAATAGTGACAAAGGTGGTTGTCCAACAAATTGGTCATCAACACTTTCTTTTAAGAACCAGTCGCCTTGTGGCGAAATGCCAATGGCAATAGGATTATATTTATCTCTATCTATATATTCAAAAATGTTTTTGGCTGAATTGATAGATATCTGATGTTCAACAGATTTGCCACCATATATGATAGCTACAGAAAGTTTATTGCTCATATGCTCAATGAAATACAATCAAATATAAATGATTAAATGACTGTAGAAAATAAAATTAATCACTCTTCATTACCCTTCTGGATAATGTAAAGGACTCACCAACGGCTCTTACTATATAAATGCCCTGAGGTTGATGACTAATATCAAATTCGTAACGTTGATTAAGAGTGTTTTGTGCTGCAGTGGAAGATAACAAATGTCCAGCAGCATCATAAAGAAATATTCTTACCGATTCCTTTTTCGGAAGATCGAAGACAATACTAAAACGACCATCTACTGTTGGGTTCGGGAAAATAACATCGTCAATGCCTTGAAAAACATTAGTAACAAAAACCTGAATATTATCAAGATATATTGGATTACCATTTTTATTGGTAGATACGAATGCTATCCTCACTGCATCATTTAAGATATATTGACTTAAATCAATAGTTTCTGTTCGCCAGTTATCAGTGGAAGGCTCATTAAAGAAGTCACCCGTTGTTAAATCTTCTGCAAACTTGTTGAAGCCTGCTCTAAAATAATTTTCACCGCAATCTGTAGATAAGTATAAGGTCAATCCGTCTTTATTGCTACCTACACTTGAGTAAGCATAGTCGAAAGTTAGAATAGCCTGGCTCGCAACAGTAAAATCCAATATCGGACTGATTAACCAATCATCTGCATCCTGATTTTCATAGATGGTGTTATCGATGGTGAGAAAGTTATTGTCATTTGTATTTACCACCTCCCAAGTCACCAGTTTATCATGATTAACAATACGCCAATCAGAGGTCTCAAATTCTTCAAAGGCCTCTTTTATTGGTAGAAAGTCTGTGGAGGTATCAATGAAGAAATTATGCGTTAATGTTACTATTTCTGATGTGTTGGGTAATTCAATAGCCAATTCTATAAAATGTTCACCCAGACTTAAGTTATTAAGACTTGTACTGACTTGTGTGCTAAAACCAGGATCTAGTGGAGAAACTAAATTGAAGGTTATGGTTTGGCTGCCACTATTATCCAGAATATAGTTAATGTCAAATGAGTTAATAGGAGTTAGACCCGAGTTAACTACTTCAACTAACAGTTCCTGATTAGGATTACACGATAGTGGCGATGGTGCTATTATCTTATTACTGACATCATCGATTACCAGATTGTCAATGTAAAGATTATTGCCATAACCATTTTTTGAAATGAAGTTAATTTGTAGTGCCTCCTGTCCGAGATAGGCTGCTAAGTCAATGGTTTCTTTTCTCCAGTCTGCTAAGGGCGCAGGGGTGAAAAAGCCAGACCGACTGCCGACAGTACTCAGCTCATTGCCTGTTTTATAATAAAGAGTATCTGCTACTGTAAGTGCATTAGCACAATTAGATCCAATGGTTATTAATAGGCCCTCATTGTCTACATTGGGAAACTTTGCATAGGCTACATCAAAGGATAATTGCGCTGAAGTTCTATCAGACAGATTGATAACAGGAGAGGCAAATAGATCAAGTTCACCTTCATTTTGGTAATTGTAAAATTCAACACTCAACGCTGAATTACCAATTTCTCCATTATCTGCCGTTTTTAATTCCCATGTAAAGACCTGATCAATATTGTTGATTGTCCACTCTTCTGGAAGCTCGTTGAAATCTAATCTTACAGGTCCAGTGACAGTCGCTGGAAATTCAATCTCAGTTTCTTTTATATTGTTATCCGCATTATTGTCAGTGGTGCCATTAACCCCAGTTACCTCAAAGGTTAGTTTTTTTGATCCTACACCAGTGATTGCTCTACTACTAAAATCTATGGTTGTAATTTCCAGAAGATCTAAGGAAACATTACTACTCAATGTTTCAACAAGAATATCGTCTTCATAAAAGTTTATCGATACCTGATTAATAGTATTGTCACCATAATTTCGAATTTCTATTTGCGGAGAATAATTTACCCCACAGGCAGTCATTGAAGGGTTTGTTATATTTCTTATTCCGAGATCATTACTCACTATTACCGGAGGTAACGCACCTTTACTTTCAGTCAGGCTAATTCTCCTAGGACTGTTATCCAACACCGTTCTCATTCTGGTTTTCTGATCTTCTGTAAATAAATTCATACAGACATCGTCAGTATAATCCATATAGTTTTGAAACATGTCCGGCAGATCTATGGGCTCATCAACGCAAGTATTAGGCCCGGGGTAGATACAGGAACTATAGTTGCCGCTATCTGTGCTTGCTTTAGGGGTATCATCACAGAAATCATCTTGACTGCAGCCTCCATCGCCCCATATGTGTCTTAATCCAAAGAAATGACCTATTTCATGGGTTGCAGTTCTTCCTCTGTCAAATGAATTAATAACATTGGCAGTGGGGTCTTTAATTTTTGAACCAAAGGCACGATAATCTATTACAACGCCATCTGTAAAAGCATTGTTACTGGCGTCTTCCAATCC
>CAYGNU010000100.1:0-10788 GCA_964351175.1 uncultured Roseivirgaceae bacterium
AAAGAGCCTAAGAGAGAACATCATAAGGACGAACTCATCATCCAAATTGCCATACAGATGATTGTAGAAGAGGGCTGTGACCGACTCAGTATGCAAAAATTGGCCAAGGCAGCGCAAGTGTCTCCAGCTACGATTTACATCTATTTTAAAGACAAGGAAGACTTGATCTTACAAATTGGAATTGAAGAGGAGCGCAAAATGTTTGAGGCAACGTTACACAACTTTGACCCTGAAATGAGTTTTGAAGAGGGTTTGGGTGTGCAGTGGATTAATCGGGCGAAATACTTTCTCGAAAACCCCAATCAGATGCAATTTATGGAGCTGCTAAAATACTCTCGCTTTAGTAAGGAAATCAATGCTCAGATGAAATCAGACTATATTCAAAAAATGACGCGATTTGCTCAGAGAGCCATTGATAATAATGAATTGGTAATGCTGCCTATAGAGGTTTTTTGGTCCTTGGCTTTTGCTCCACTTTATCAGTTAGTGAAATTTCATCTCAATAAAACAGGTGTTAAGGGTAATGTATTTGTACTTGACGATCCCACTTTACAACACACACTCTCTCTAGTATTAAAAGGCCTTAAGCCATAATAAAAACGTTAATAAAGAAAATGAGTACAACAAAACTCCCATCCTTTACAACATATCAAAAGTTCATTATAGCGGTGTTAGCATTCTTACAATTCACCGTCATCCTAGATTTCATGGTGCTTTCTCCATTGAGTGCCATATTACTAGATGAACTCTTTATCACAACGAGTCAGTTTGGGCTGGTAGTATCTGCTTATGCTTTCAGTGCTGGTGCAGCGGGTTTATTAGCTTCAGGCTTTGCTGATAAATTTGATAGAAAAAAGTTATTGCTCTTTTTCTATACTGGCTTCATCATCGGTACATTGTTTTGCGGATTGGCTTCTAACTATAACATGTTATTGGCAGCCCGCATTGTTACTGGATTGTTTGGTGGTGTCATTGGCTCAGTGAGCTATGCCATCATCACGGATTTATTTCCTATGGGTAAGCGCGGCAGGGTAATGGGCTATGTGCAAATGGCTTTTGCCAGCTCGCAGATTTTGGGTATTCCTTTCGGACTGTATTTAGCCACGCATTATGGTTGGCATTCCCCGTTTTTGCTCATAGTAGGATTGAGCGTGATTGTGGGTATTTTATTGGTAGTTTATCTGAAACCCGTCAATGAACATTTGAAATTACAAACGGGTAAAAACGCCTTTAGACATATGGTAGATACCATCAAAAACGCCCGCTATTTACGGGGTTTCTCAGCCACTACACTACTGGCAACCGGAGGTTTTATGCTGATGCCTTTTGGTGCTGCTTTTGCCGTTAACAATCTGGGAATTGCCCTAGAAACACTTCCTATTGTTTACGTTGCTACGGGTTGCTTCACAATATTTGGTGGTCCTATTGCCGGTAAGCTGAGCGATAGGTTTGGTAAATTTCCTGTCTTCACAGTAGGTTCACTGTTGGCTTTGGTACTCATTGTTATTTATTGCAATCTTGGTGTTACTCCCATTTGGTTGGTTATTGCTATCAATGCCGTATTATTTCTTGGCATAACCTCTCGAATGGTGTCTTCGCAAGCTTTGCTTACGGCTATTCCTGCACCACAAGATAGAGGCGCATTTATGGGCATCAACTCATCGGTCATGCAAATAGCTGGAGGGGTGGCTTCTGCCATAGCGGGGTTAATAGTAACACAGGAACCAAGTGGTTTTATGTCTAACTACCCAACACTTGGGTATGTAGTTGCAGGTACAATTCTCATTACCATTATGCTTATGTACGGTATTAATAAAATGTTAGCTAAAGACGAAGAAACACCTATAATGCCTCCAAATCCTGTGTTACGGGATGATGTAGATTTGGCGGTCTGAGGATTTATTTTTTCATGGGTTGTAGCATTCAGACCAGGCTTAAGTTCTGTGAGCCACAGAACTTGGTTAAGATTTGGGTAGTATAGTAGTTTGTTTTTATCAGTTCCTTATTTGAATGATATTTCATCATTCGTTTTCTCAAAATATTTTATATTCTTTAAATACATCTTTTTGACAGATTTATTAAGATATACATCCCAGTCATGGTCATTTTGCTGATAGTTCTGAAATAATGCCATTGCATATGCTGCAACTTGTTCTGGAATATACCCATGTCTATTAGCAGACCATCCTTGATGGCTTATTCCATGCCATTGCTGAAAATTGAATATGGAATTGGAGATGAATATTCCAAAACCTAAAGCGATACAATTTAGATCAGTCAACTCTTCGTCATTTTGATCTATTCTTCCTTCACCAAGCAAAATCAAATGGGAAAGTTCATGTGCAATGGTTGCTATTAATGAAATCGGATTTTTAAGCAATGAAAGTTCAATGCCTATTTCAAATGAATTATTTCCTTTTTCAGAGTATTTTCCAAGACTATATTCGTTTTTAAGACTATGACCTTCTTCAGATTGAGTTAGGGCTATACCTTCATTATCAAATTGCATCGGAACATCTGAGAAAAAATATAGTTCGATGTTCGAATCCTTGATTTGCATGTATTCACATACTTTGTCTACTACAAATTCTGCATCTTTTTTTGATCCATTGAAGTTGTAATTGAAGTACTCTTTAGTAGGTTCGATAATTTTTACTGTCTTAAGATACTCTCGACTGTATTGTTGTTCAAACCAGACGAATGCTTCATCTATCCAGTTTTGATCTTCTGCGGTTACTGTAGGTTTGGGTTTAGAAAAAATCACTCAACCAAATTAAGTAATAATTTCATTCTCCCACTTCTCTCCGGATTTATTCCGGGGTCTCTTTCCTCTCTCTTCTTCAAATTTTTCAGGAGGTGCCGGAATAAATCCGGCAAGGGTTTGTAAGCGTTACATTTCACCAACCACATAATTCAATACCAAAACTTTAGTTTACTTATTGTATTTTTAATACTATACTATCAATCCCAACTTATGCGACTAACCTATACATTACTGATTATACTTTTTGCTTCCCTGAGCAGCTACGCTCAATCACTTTCTGATAAGGCATTCGAAAATATCAAATTCCGCTTTATTGGCCCTGAAGGGAATCGTGCCATTGCCGTTGCAGGTGTTCCGGGTAATGAAGATATTTCTTATATCGGTGCGGCCAGCGGAGGCCTATGGAAAACAACAGATAGAGGCCTCAATTGGGAGCCAATATTTGACGATCAGGAAGCCTCATCAATAGGATCAGTGGCCATAGCACCAAGTGATCCTGATCAGGTTTGGGTAGGCACCGGTGAAACTTTTGTAATTCGACCAGCCCATGCCATGGGTGATGGCATATACAAATCCTCAGATGCCGGGGCCACTTGGACAAACATGGGCCTAGAGAAATCAGGTAGAATAGGAAGGATAGTCATTCATCCAAAGGATCCTAATATAGTATATACTGCTGTATTGGGTCATACCTACGGGCCACAAGAAGATAAAGGCGTTTATAAAACCACTGATGGAGGCAAGAGCTGGAAGAAACTATTATTCATTGATGAAGGCACTGGCGCAGCGGATTTGGCTATGGATCCACAAAACCCTGATATACTTTATGCAGCCATGTGGAGTATTAATATCAATACTTGGGGTTTAAAAAGTGGAGGCGCAGGAGGCGGCATTTATAAATCAGTTGATGGTGGGGAATCTTGGGAGCCGATGACTAAAAACGGTTTGCCTGGAGGCAAAGACAATATTGTGGGAAAAACCGCGGTGGCTGTCTCGCATAGCAATCCAAATGTAGTGTATGCGTTATTCGAAATTGAAAGCCCTGCCCTGTATCGCTCTGATGATAAAGGGAAAACATGGACTTTACAAACTAGAAACCATGACATAGCAGAGAGAGCGCCTTATTATACAAGAATTGGAGTAGCTACTGATAATCCGGATGAAGTCTATTGCATGAGTGTAAAATTTTCAAAATCAACTGATGGCGGTAAAACCTTTGAATCTACCTATAAAGCGGGCGGTGATAATCATGATATCTGGATCGATCCGCAAATGCCTGAAAGAATAATGGTAGCGCATGATGGATGTGCCAGCATATCCTATAATGGCGGTGAAAGTTATCAGCGTATTGTTTTGCCGATCGCTCAGATGTACCACGTTTCTACTGATGATCAAGTGCCTTATAATGTTTTTGGTAACAGACAGGATGGCTATAGCTACATGGGTCCGTCTAATAGTTTACAAGGATATATTCCTATAGGATTATGGCAAAGTGTTGGTGGCTGTGAAAGTGGTTTTGCGAAACCAGACCCTAATGACAATACCATCATTTGGTCAGGATGTTATGATGGTGGTTTAGAGCGCTTTGATATGAAAACAGGTATGTCGAGAGATGTTCGGGTTTGGCCGGAAGCAGGGTATGGCTGGGCACCAAAGGATATGAAATATCGCTGGCATTGGAATTTTCCTTTGAGTTTTTCACCACATACCAAGCACAGGGTGTATGTAGGAAGTCAATTTGTTCATAAGTCGGATGATGGCGGCCAAAGCTGGCAGATTATCAGTCCTGATCTAACATTGAATAGGAAGGATCATCAGGAGAGTTCTGGTGGTGTGGCTGTAGATAATTTGATGACTTTTGACGGGTCTACCTTATTTGCCATTGAAGAGTCACCCATAGAAGCTGGGGTAATTTGGGTAGGAAGTAATGACGGACAAATTAATATCACTAAAAACGGAGGTGAATCTTGGGAAAATGTAACGACCAATTTTACCAACTTACCAGAGTGGGGAACAATAGCCAATATTGAACCTTCAAAATATAAAAAGGGTAAAGCTTATGTCACCATAGATCTTCATCAGATGGGCGACTTTGGCACCTATGTTTATATGACCGAAGATTATGGCCAATCATGGGTGAAAATTTCTAATACTATACCTAAAAGTGTTCACGGATTTGCTCATTGCATTAGAGAAGATAAAAAGAAAGAAGGGGTACTTTATTTAGGGGTTGATAATGGTCTATACATTTCTGTCAATGAAGGAGCAGATTGGTTTAAAATGAAGAATAACCTGCCGCCAGCTCCCGTTTATTGGATTGACCACCAAGAGCGCTTTGATGATTTGGTAGTGGGAACTTATGGGCGCGGCTATTACATTTTTGATAATGTAAGTGTAGTGAGAGACTATGCTGCAAAAGCAAACAATGACCATTATTTATTACCTCAGCGTGACGCCTATAGATTCAATAACAAACAGGCGATAAAGACGGATGGTCCAAGTTTTAACAGTGGTTCGAATCCAAGGTATGGCGCAGATATTAATTATTATTTGACGGACTCTGTGGAGGCATACATTACTGTTGAAAATACACAGGGCGAAGAGATTAGAAAATTAGAAGTAACCAAAAATGGTGCAGGCTTAAATAGAGTATTTTGGGATTTGCGCTATGAGCCGACCTACAAACCTAAGCTAAGAACTACTCCTCCTGGAAGACCATGGGCACAGCTCAACGGTGAAGGTTGGAGACCATTAGTCACTTGGGATTTAGATCTCTGGCGCGGACAGTTTGGACCAAGAGTATTGCCTGGAGATTATGTAGTAATACTGCATGTAGGAGGGAAGGAATACAAGCAAACTTTAACGGTTCTTCCAGATCCAAAGTCTGAGAATTCTGTAGAAGACATGCAAAAGCAACTGGCGTTTGGGTTGGAGTTGAGAGACGCCATGAACTTGGCGGTAGTGAGTATCAATAAAGTGGAGGTGATCCGAGCTGAGTTGGCAGATATAATACTCAAGTTGACCAATAAAAATGATTTAGAAGTGGCGCGTCAAATTGATGCCAAGGCAACTTCAATCGCCTCAAAATTATATGATATTCAATTGACTGGAGCAAGGGAAGATGCTTTTAGAAACCCTATGATGTTGTATGGAAGATTGAGCGCATTGGCTAGTGATCTGATTGGTAATGGGGCTGATTTTCCACCTACTGATCAGCAGGTGGAGGTAAAAGGTATCTTAAAGAAAAGGTTGGAGCAGGCGGTCAGTGATTTGGAGACCTTGATTGATAATGACATTGCCACTTTTAATAAAAGACTGAATAAGAAGGACAAGATTATAAATCTTGAAAATAAGAGTCAGGAGTAGGTATTCATTAATAACATCTCTCCCCGGAACTGTTCCGGGGTCTCTTGAAAATAACAGCTAAAAAATTGAGATGCCGGAACATGTCCGGCAAGAGGCCGGCCCAAGGCCTGTGGCTCACAGGCCTATCATGTAAATTTGAGAAAGAGCATTTTTGATTTTAACAGGAAATAACACTCAGATGCCGGAACGGGTACAGCAAAAGTGTCTTCCATAACATACAGATCAATGTTAAAAATAGGCTTTTTTCGACATTGAACCAGTGAGGAGTTTAGTTAAAAATTCAACCGAAAGACTTTTTTAATGCGTCAATGAAGTACCAAGGTGCTAATATTGAGTAAAAGGTCAAAAGAGTATAAACTATTATCCAATATCGTTTGAAAGTATTTTCTTTATATCTGTCAGCAAACCTAAATCGCAATATTAAAGTCAATAGAAATGAAACAGAAAGTTCAAAAGAAGCCTGAAGCAGACTCTGAAATAATCCGGGTTGATGGAATAACATAGAAAGTAGGATTGAAGCAATAAAGATTAAGCCAATAATTGCAATAGTAGTTATCCAATTCAAATTAGTCTGCTGATTTTCCTTCATAGCTTTTGTTCAGACCTATTTCATTTTTCTCTGTAACTGTCAGCTCGTCATTGAGGAAGTCATAAAAATTTGACCAAGTACCCACAATTTCTCCATTTATTAAGTAGCTATTTATTTTTCCATTCGTTAAAAAGTATCCACAATTCCTTTCATCATCATAATACCTGCTTCCAAAATGAAATCCCTCTTGATTGTATTCCTTTTTCCATGAATCGTTAGCTGTTCCTAAGTCCAGGGGTTGAATAATTGATCTATCCAATAGACCAGTTTCGGACTCATACATGGATGGAGTTAACCCGTATATATTGAAGTCACAGAAATAAAAACCATTTGCAAATCGCAAAAATTCTAATATCGGCTCAGGAATTTCAAAGGTGTGTCTTTTGTCGAAATTGGCAAAATATACTTCTGTTGCTGGAGCAAAAATATTTATAAAATAGGCTTCCTCGAAGTCAGGATTCTTGACAAGTTGAATTGTTCCAGCTTTATCAAAATGGTATTCCTTTTTCGTATAAGCTTTAACAAATTCACCTATTGGGGAGAATTTAGTTGGGATAGATTTAAGTCTTTCAGAGAGTTTTTTCTGCATTTCGATCAACAAGACTTAACACCTAGGCTAACTATTACCTAGTGTTTATTCTCTTATTTATAAACAAATTTAGCAAATTATTCAATGCAGTCTGCCTCCCCGGACATCGCTTTCGCGAAGCTTCAGCGGAGCAAAGCCTGTTCCGGGGTCATTCAGTTTACAAGCAGGTTAAGGTAGAGATGCCGGAACATGTCCGGCAAAAGATCTCCCCAAGTTCTTTTGCTTTGGGCTGTGGCACACAGCCCAACTATATTAAGTTATAAAGTTCTGTGACTCACAGAACTTGGAGGAAACGACTCAAACCTCTTTCCAATCAAACTTTGATAGGCTATTGCGGTTAATACAACATGAAACCAAAGCCCATAAAACCAAAGATTGGTCAGGAGTCGGTTTGGGATTATCCCAGACCTCCTAAACTTGAATCAGTTAGTAAACAGCTGCAAATTTATTTTGGAGGCGAATTAATCGCAGATACCAATGAAGGCTACAGGGTGCTGGAAACAAGTCACCCTCCGGTTTATTACATTCCTTTAAAAGATATTAAGACAGAATATTTGAAGTCTTCAAGTCAGCACTCTTTTTGCGAATGGAAGGGGCAGGGTAACTATTATCACTTGCAGGTAGGTGACCGTAAAGAATTGAATGCAGCCTGGTATTATCCCAATCCTTCAAAGGCATTTGCGCCAATAAAAGATTATCCCGCTTTCTATGCCCATATGATGGATAAATGTCTTGTTGATGGTGAGGAAGTCACCCCTCAACCCGGCAATTTTTACGGGGGTTGGATTACCAAAGATATTGTAGGCCCTTTTAAAGGTGTTGATGGAAGTTGGGGTTGGTGAAATGGTCTCCCCGGATTCCTGTCTGCCGACAGGCAGGTATTCCGGGGGCTCTTACAAGATTGAGATGCCAGAAGATGTCCGGCAAGGACTATTATTGAATATGTATTATTTAATTTCTATTGTCTCAAAGACTAGACTTTCTGCATATCCACTAACTAAATTACCTTTAAGCGTGATTGGTTTTTTTTCACTAATGCAATGCTCAAATTCATTAATCATATTAATATCAGCCCATGAGACTGGAATCTCATATATCAATACATATTCTTCACCACTAGGAGGATTTTCTCGTTTTATAGGTTCTTTAATTTTTAATAAGTAATCATAGGCTATGTCTGGGGCCGGTCGTTCTTTTCTTACTAACTCTCCATTTAATGTTTTAGGCTCATTTTTTTTGGACAAAACCACCTTAGTATTCATGGATTTTTTATTTTGGAACGGAACTATTACTACACTGTCAACTTTTAAAATCTTGGTATTATATACCCATTCTTTGGGTTCAATAATTTCACCGTAGATTCTGACATATTTACCCCAATGAGCCTTTGAGATTTCTTTTGATTCAATTAAATAGCTATTCTCGGTATCGGCTAACAGATATTCTGAGAAGTCAAGATTAAGTTTCTTTTTAAAACTATCTGGTAGCCCAGAAGATTGGATAAATCCTTCTAGCTTGTTTTTCCACTGGGATAAAGCATCTACTGAAAAAAGGCATAAAAACAGACAGACTATAATTTTTGAAGTTTGTAGCACTTGCATATTGAATAGTTATTCTAAATAGCCGGAATTGGCATTCCATGTTTCCAGCAAACTAGAATAGTATTTTTCATCACCACCATTTTCACTTGATATTGGAAAATAGACCGATGTATTATCTATTAACTCCAAGGTTATACGACTATCTTCCAAAAAAGAGGGGTCTTGTTCGAATTCTATTCTAACTATTTCAGAATAAGGAATGATAATGGCTGGCTCATCCCATTCTTGGCTATAAACAACTACTCTTTTGTCTGTAAAGAAATAAAATCCATCCTTAAAATCAGTAAATCCATCAGAGTACCAATATTTTACATTTTCCGATTTATCTATAATACCTTCATTTCTAATAAAGTCAATATATTCCTTATTTAATTGTTTTCCAGGCACTACTTCAATGTCTGGGGAGTTATTGCCTATAACCATTAGAACTATAACTATAATAACTATTAGGCCTATCACAGAGGCATTGACATAGTACCAAACACCTTTTTTTCTATCATCTTTAACAATTTCTCCAGTGTCTATTAAATGACGATGTAGCTGAAATGATGACCGTGTACCTTGAAAAAGGAAATAGGCAAATATTAAGGACATTGCACCCCCTGTAAATTGACCTGTTGAAGCTGCCATTATAAATTTGGAGAGCAAGAAATAGATTAAAAAGATAAGTGCTGCAAACCTCTTTTTCTTATAAATACCATAAGTCAACCCGGCCATAAGAGCTACATCAATTAATGACCAAGTATCTAGGCCATATTTAAAACGAATATCCTCATTATATGCTCCTATGAATGAAAAAAGAAGAGTGATGGTTGTTGATATTGCTCCAACAATCCATGCATTTCTGATATGTTTCTCGGCTTGTTCTAGTTGTATGTTATTCATCTTTTGGTTAAGTGTCTTGATATCAATAATTTAATTATATTAATATAGATTGTTGTAACGCCAAGATAATAATATTTTTGAATTTACTTCTTACTCACCATATATACGCCAATCATAATCAGCAGAGAGTACAGCACGGTAAGAAGATCAAGGCGGTCGCCTCTAAAACTTACCGCTACAAGTGTAGAAATGATAGGCTGTAGGTAAATGTAAATTCCTACTACAGAGGAGTTGACAAATTTTAACGACCAGATATTAAGCAGGTAAACGGCAAAGGTGGAAAATAAAACAACATAGCCGATGCTAAGCCAAGCTTCCGTAGGTATTACTGCCCAATTTACTGCCGTCAGTTCGCTAAAGCCGAAGGGTATGGTGAAAATACCACCAAATAGAAAAATCCATTTGATCACCGTGATGGGTTTGTATTTGGCCATCAGCGGTTTTACTATCACAAGATAAACAGCATAGGAGCTGCCATTCACTAATATGAACAAGTCGCCTAAAAATGTGCCATGGGAGAGGGAAACACCATCTTTGGTCAATAGTAGGTAAGCACCTAAAGCGCCAACCAGCACGCCAATTATTTTTAATTTAGTAAGGCGCTCTTTACCTAAAACATAAGCTGTCAATAACACCATAATTGGCGAGACTGTCATAATAACAGATGCATTGATGGGATTAGTCAGGCTGAGCCCGTGGAAGAAAGCCAACATGTTAATGCCTACTCCAAAAATGGCTGATACAATGAGCAGCATAAAATCGGCCCTACTTTTTATTTTTTCTCGCTCTTGGGTAAGACTGAAAAGCCAAAATAATATGGTAGCGCAGGTTATGCGTAATAATATAAAGCCAAATGGTTGAAGGTACTCGGGTAGTGCAATTTTTGCAATAGAGTAGTTAGCGCCATAGATCTCAGCGACAAGATACAGGGCACTATGTTCTTTGATTTTTGGCACGGTCAAAACTATCACAATAAACCCTTAATTTGATACCT
>CAYGNU010000101.1:0-10639 GCA_964351175.1 uncultured Roseivirgaceae bacterium
GTACTAAGGAAATCGGTATTAGAAAAGTGCTTGGTGCTTCGGTGTCAAATATCTGGAAATTACTGAGTAAAGAGCAGATTTTGATATTCATAGTGGCTGTTTTTGTTTCCTTTCCCTTAACCTATTTTTTCATTGACAAATGGTTGGAAAAGTTTGCTTATAAAATTGATCAACCGGTTTGGCTCTATGGTGCAGCCGCTCTGACTTTTTTAATTATATCGTTGGGTGTAACCTCATTACAAATGTTTAGGTCCATTAATGCAAATCCTGTAGACAGTTTACGAAACGAATAACAGTCATCCAATATAATAGATATGTTAAAATTCCATCTTATCGTATTTCTTAGAAGAATAGTTAAAAGCCTCTTTTTCAACTTGGTAAACCTCATTGGAATCACAATGGCATTGACTGTTACCATTGTAATAATTTCATTCATATTTTATGAAAGGAGTTTTGATAATTTTCATAGCGAAAGCAATCGGTTATACCGTGTTGTACAAGACAATGTAACTGCTAATGGAATTGACCATTGGAGTACAACTGCTTACCCTTTGGCTGGAGCTTTGAGAAATGATTTTAGTGATATAGAAGTTACTCAGACGGCAGGACCTGCAAAAAGGCTTTTATCAGTATCTGTAGAAGAGAAGTTGAAGGATGTTGAAGTTGATCATGTTCTTTTTGCTGACACCAGTTTCTTTAAAATTTTTGATTATCAATTAGTTGACAAACCTCTGTGGGTTCAAGGTGAATACTCAATTTTCAAAAAGCAATATAATGCCATTCTACTCACTACAAGTTTGGCAAAAAGACTATATGGAGACGATCATGGAAATTTGATAGGTAATGAAATAGAACTTAACAAAAATTCAGTAATAACAGTTGCTGGGGTAGTTAATGACCCACCTCTCAATAGTAATGTCCGCTTTGAGGCTATCATCAACTTCTCCTTTTTCCGAGAAAACAATCCTTATCCGGTGAATAACTGGTCCGGTAATTACCAAGGGTATACTTATTTAAAGCTTCCAGAAAATGTGAATAGAGACGTGTTTGAGCAAACACTTCCAACTTTTGAGTCAAAATATCTATCAGAAATTGATGATCAAAGGATCAACTATCATCTACAGCCTTTAACTAGTATTCACAATGATAATACTTATTCTGATACTATAGAAAGTTATGCTATCTCAACTAAAATGCTAAATAGTCTATTTGCGGTTGCCATCCTTTTAATCCTCATCTCAAGTGCTAACTATATTAACCTTGCTTCTGCTATGGTGATTAAACGCAGTAAGGAAGTAGTCTTATATAAGATGTTTGGTGATTCAAAAGGACAATTGGTAATCCGTTATTTGCTCGAAACAGGTTTAATAATTTCAATTGCGCTAATACATGCATTTGTTTTTGGGCAATACCTCATTGATTTTATTAATAATGGGATTTTAGGTATCCCTTTTGGTATTACTATAACCTCTCAGGTCTCTTTATTGATAGCTCTCATTTGCCTTTTGATAATACTAATAACTAGTCTATATCCTGTGACGATGATGTCTCGTTTCAACCCTTTAAAAGTATTGAAGGACAATAGTGTTTATGCTAACAATGGTTCAGGAAATTTGGTGAGAAGGATAATGATATTTGTGCAATTCTCTTTTGTGCATATTATGGTGGTTGGCGTTGCTGTTGTTTATTTTCAAATGTCATTCTTAAAAGAAAAGGATTTAGGCTTTGAACATCAGTCTATTTTTACATTCAACATACCAAAAGCTGATAGCCTCAAAATTGAAAGGCTCCGTCAAGAATATAGTGCTCATCATTCAATAGATGCAATAAGCTTTTCTTCTGGGGTGCCATTTGAATCGGATTTTCAGTATGGTACAACCTTCAGATTTTCTAATGAACCGGAAGAGATGAAAAGAGAAGCAGAGATGAAAGTGGTAGATGTTGATTATGCCTCACTTTATGGCCTTGAATTAGTAGCAGGAAAATGGGTTTCTGATAATAATATGCTGCCTTGGCAGCAAGGCTTTAATGGATTTGTAGTAAATGAGACGCTTGCAAGAGAATTGGGTGTTGCGCCTGATCAATTAGTAGGAAAGAGGATAATTATTAATGAAGGTGAAGCTGAAGTGATAGGAGTGGTTAAAGATTTTCATAATATGTGGTTGAAAGATCAGATTAAACCATTGCTTATGTTTTATTGGGGAACAGGATTCTACTCTAAAGCAGCACTGAGAATCTCGAATACTCAAGATTTAGAACAAACTGCAAGCTTTGTTGAACAACAATGGAAAAAAGAATATCCTGAATATAATTTCCAATCCGAGTGGTTTGACGACCGAATTAATAATACCTATGAAATGGATAACCTAACTTTTGCAGGACTAAAAATTGCAGGTGCGATTGCAATAATATTAGGTAGCTCTGGCCTATTAGCTTTAATGGTATTCTATTCAGAGTCTAGAACTAAAGAACTAGGAATAAGAAAGATTTTGGGCGCCTCTTCAAGACAATTAGCTTTAGAATTATCATCGGGTTTTATGAAACAGGTTTACTTCTCTATTATTATTGGTACTTGCATTGGGGGGTGGCTGACATCCAACTGGCTCAACACTTTCACTTACAGAGTGGAAGAAAATTATTTAATATACTTGCTTGCGGCTGGAATCACAATTCTGGTAGCAGTAGTATCCATTATACATCAAACCATAAAATCAGCATCCGCCAACCCTGTTGACAGCCTGCGCTATTAGTAATCAGGAAATACTCTCATAACATACTTCATATTCCAATAATCAAAAGATTCCGATTGGTAATGCATTGATAATAAGTGACTGATATTGTAGTAACAGACTGATGTTACATTTGCAATGTATGGTTAAGGATACCCGTTTGATTCAACTATTATTTGAAAGTGATCAGGCGAGGTATCTTTTTTATTTTATGGGCTATGAAAAGAGAAAATAGACGTTCTGTTGATGTAGTTGTAATATCAGATGTACATCTAGGTACCTATGGCTGTCAGGCTGAAGATCTCTTGAGATATCTAAAATCCATCAATCCAAAGAAGCTTATACTCAATGGCGATATTATAGACATCTGGCAGTTTAGTAAGCGCTATTGGCCTTCATCTCACATGCAGATTGTGAAATACATTACCAGTGTATTGAGTAAGAAGACGGAGGTTACTTATATCACTGGCAACCATGATGAAATGCTAAGGCGTTTTGTGGGATTTGAGTTAGGCACCTTCAAAATTGAGAATAAGTTGGTGCTCAATTTGGATGGTAAAAAGGCCTGGGTCTTTCATGGTGATGTATTTGATGTTACCATGCAATACTCTAAATGGCTGGCAAAACTTGGTGCTGTTGGATATGACACTCTAATTGTGATCAACACGTTCGTCAACTTTTTGCTTAAGACTGTTGGAAAAGGTAAGATATCCTTATCTAAAAGGATAAAGGACAGTGTAAAGACAGCTGTCAAGTTTGTTAACGATTTTGAAAATACAGCTGCCGATATAGCCATTGACAATAATTATGATTATGTGATCTGCGGGCATATCCATCAACCACAGATGCGAAAAGTTAAAACAGATAAAGGTGAAGTTACCTATCTGAATAGTGGTGACTGGATTGAAAACCTTACTGCTTTAGAGTATAACCATGGTCACTGGAAAATTTATAACTATAGAGAAGATGAAGTGGCTCAGTCCATTGAAATCAATAATAAAAAATCAAAAACCTACCAGACAAATGATGACATTTTCAATGATATGGTAGCAGAGTTTTTGACCATTCCAATCAAGAAATGAAGATATTATACGCGATACAAGGGACGGGAAATGGCCATTTAAGTCGAGCGATGGATGTGGCTCCTGCCTTAGAAAAGCATGGCCAGGTTGATTATATGGTAAGTGGTGCACAGGCAGATTTGACTTTGCCCTTTGAAGTAAAGTATAAATCTCCAGGGTTGAGCTTCTATTTTGGTCAAAAGGGAGGTATTGACATATCAAAAACCTTTAATAATAACTCTAGCAAGCGGCTTTTAAAAGAAATCAAAGATCTGCCGATTGAGGAATATGATCTAATAATCAACGATTTTGAACCTATTTCAGCTTGGGCCGCCAGAAAGAAAGGGATAAAGGTTGTGGCCTTGAGCCATCAAAGTGCCTTGCTTTCAAAGAAATGCCCTAAGCCTAAGTCAATAGATTTATTAGGTCAATCAATTCTAAAGAATTATGCACCTGCCAGTGCTCATTATGGGTTCCACTTTGATGCTTTTGATAAAAACATATTTACTCCAATCGTAAGACGAGCCATAAGAGAGAAACCTAATCTAAACTATGGTCACTATGTGGTTTACTTGCCAGCTTATTCTGATGAAAAAATAGTAAAAACTTTATCACAAATAAAAGGCGTGGATTGGCATGTTTTTTCAAAACATACTAAGACAGGCTATTGGCATGACAATGTTAAAATTGAAAAAATAGATAACGATAAGTTCATCAATGCCATCACCTCAGCTAAAGGAATCTTATGTGGTGCGGGATTCGAAACGCCATCAGAAGCAATTTTCCTAGGGAAGAAATTGATGGTAATTCCTATGAAGGGCCAATATGAACAGCAATGTAATGCTGCTGCCTTAAAGAAAATGGGGATACCAGTCATTAAAAAACTGGGAATGAAAAGAATTGAAAAGATTCGGGATTGGGTAGAAAACGATGATAAGTTATTAATAGATTATAAAGACGAGACACAGCAGATTGTAGATACTATCATCGAAAATGAATGTAAATAAAATGACGAATAAGCACAGAATACTAATTATTGATGATGATAAAGATATTATTGAGCTCCTGCAATATAATTTGATAAAGGAAGGCTATGATGTGCTTGGTGTAAGTAAAAGCACCGATAGTATGAATGCCGCCAAAGCTTTTCAACCAGAACTGATTATTCTGGATATCATGATGCCATTTATCAATGGTATAGAAGTCTGCAAACAATTAAGGTCTACGCCAGAATTTAAAAACACCTATATCTTTTTCTTGACCGCATTGTCTGATAAGGAACTACAGCAAGAAGCACTGGAGACCGGAGGTGATGATTTCATCCAAAAGATTACCGGTCTAAGGGCACTGACTCACAAAATAAGTACCGTCCTCAAAAAGAAATTAGTGATCAGGAAGTGTGTCAAACACATAGAACTAGGCAATTTAACTATTGACAGAAATTCAAGATTGGTGACTTATAAAGGAAAAACCATTCAACTTTCCGAGTCTGAATTTGAGATCATGTATTTCTTTGCTCAAAATCCCAAAAAGCTGATATCAAGAGAAAGCCTGCTAAATAATATCTGGGGATCAGATGTTTACCTTTTAGCAAAGACGTTAGATAACTACTTAAAGAATGTTTCTGAAAAACTTGGTGTTGACTTGGTTAAACAAGTAAGAGAAGGTAAGTACAAGCTGGAAGCTTCTAATTAGCCTTATCTATATTTCGATACTGAATCAGCAGTTCTTTTGTTGTTGATTTTGGCTTTATTCCTTTGCTGCTCAGAAGGGCATAGGCGCCTTCAAAAATTGGAGTATTTTGGTAGTAATTGTCTCTAGCAAAGTGGACGAATTTTAAAACTTTAAAAGCGTCAAACCAATTATAAAAGTTGGATTTGAAAGCCTCAATTGATCCTGAATTATTAAAAATCCTTTCAATATTCAGCTCAAAATCTATGGTCTGAAGAAACTTTGAAATTGAATCAGGCCATTGGGCTGTATTTAAATCTAAGACGACTGATCGCAAATCTTTACTTGAGTTAATACTTTTATTAAGTAATAATAAATCACTGAATATCAAATGATTATAAGATTCCAATTTACCATTAATAAGCCAATCATTGACGGCTTTGCCAGTTCCAAAAGGTACCCTATTACTGATTCTGGGTGATGGAATAACCCTGGTTTCATTAAGATCACCGAATCTTCCTAGTGGAATGATCTTCTGTAGAAAATAGAAATCTTCTCCAGCTTTTCGTTTGTTCATTCCCCCTTGCTTTTGATAGATGTTATTCCTGACTGCCATGCTTGAACCGATGGTCTGATGTGCGTGTGGGTACGTTGCAAATTTAAGGGCATGAACATAGTATCTGAGAAACAACTCATAATCAATAATGGCTTGATAAATAACTGGTTCTTCAGGGCCTTCAAGAGGGTGCTCGAAGTATATCGAACACCCTGGACTTTTATGGTTTTCTTTGAAGTATTTTTCCAGTGCTATGAGATAATTTGTATCGCATAAACTATCAGCATCAAAGCAAGCAATTATACCAGAACCATTACCGACCTCATCTAATCGTCTGGCCGCTTCATCCATAGCTATTTTTCTACCAAGACCTACTCCAGCATGTTTAGGTGGTAATGCTTCATAGTGAATAAAGAACCTTAAATGATTGCTAGAATGTTTGGCTGACCATGCCTGGGCAGCTTTTAGTGTATGTACATTTTGCTGTTTAATGTCAGAATCAACATTGGTACTTTCATTTATAATGACTATAACCTCAACATCACACGCAGGCTTGTAACAGCCCTCTATTGCTTCCAAACTTCTTATGAGGTCTGGTTCATTAAAACAGGGTATGGTTACAACTAGTCCTAAGTTCGTTGAAGGAGGCTCATTTATGAATGCACCTCGATAAGCATAACGATCAAAATACAGACTACTCAAGGGGCTAGTCGAGCAATCTTCCAGCTGTTATTTGCTAGAGTGTACGCTATTCTATCATGCAATCTACTTGGCCTGCCTTGCCAAAATTCAATATAAAATGGTTTTACTCGATAGCCTCCCCATTGTTTAGGTTTTGGTAATGTCTCTTGATTGGCGAATTTCTTTGATAGTTCAGCTTCTCTCTGTTCCAATAAACTTCTATCTTTTATGACGCTACTTTGTGGTGAAGTCCAAGCACCAATCTGACTAGCTTTTGGTCTGCTATGAAAATATTCAATAGACATGGCTTCACTCACTTTTTCGACTTCACCTTGTATTCTTACCTGTCTTTCTAACTCTGGCCAGAAGAAGTTTAGTGCTACAATAGGATTGTGTTCCATTTCCTGACCTTTATCACTTTGATAATTAGTATAGAATACAAAGCCACTGTCCACTTCTTTCAGTAAAACTATTCTACTTGTAGGTGCTCCCGATTTTCCTGCGGTAGCTAGGTTCATAGCATTGGCCTCAAGCACTTCTGCCTTTAGTGCTTCTTCAAACCATTTATTAAATGTTATTATTGGATTAGCGTCCACATCCTTTACGTCCAAGGAGTGCTTGCTATAATCTTTACGAATTGATGCTATATCTTTTGCCATACGTCAAAAATAAATTGTTTGGATATTAATAGGCCTATGATTTTTAATAAATAAATCTTTTCTGGTTAATTGAAGTATAATAAAGAGAATATGAAGTTAAGTATAGAATTAGCTAGACCAAGTAGCCAAGAATGGATAGACACGGTAATGGGCGATTTTGACGCCTTTTTACAAGACCACGCTAATTGCGAGCGCAAAGCATCATCTATGGCTATGAGTTTTGTGGCCAAATATCCGGATAGGACTGAGATTATTCCTGAATTGATTGAAACCGGCATTGAAGAACTAGAACATTTTCAGCAGGTGTATGAGATCATGGAAAAGAGGGGAGTGCAGTTGCCTGCAAAAATGGGTCAGGATATTTATGTCAAAGATTTAGTTGATGCTTGCAGGTCTGATGTTGAAGGTCGTTTTATGGATAGGCTCTTGTTGGCTTCAATTATTGAGTGTAGAGGTGCAGAGCGATTCAGGATGGTTTATGAAGCACTACCTGAAGGGGAATTGAAAAAATTCTATCATAACCTGTGGGCATCTGAGGCTAAGCATGGAAATATTTTTGTAAAAATGGCCTTGATTTACTTTGATGAAAATCAGGTATATGATAGATTGAAAGAATTAAATGAAATAGAGTCAACTATTCTGTATCGTCAACCATTAAAACCAGCGCTACACTAATGGATTTTTTCAAATTTAAGAACGATTTAAAGCCACAAAAAGGCAGGCTGCTCATCTCAGAGCCATTCTTACCTGATCCTAATTTTGAGCGCACCGTTGTGTTGCTCTGCGAGCATAATGAAGATGGATCTTTTGGTTTTGTTCTTAATAAGATGAGTGCGGTTAACTTAGATGATATCATTGAAGATGTAAATAATTTTAGTGAGCCAGTGCATATTGGCGGGCCCGTTCAGCAAGACACATTGCATTTCATTCACAAAGCACCTTATCTAGAAGGTGGTCAGGACTTAGGAAATGGGCTTTATTGGGGAGGAAATTTTGAGCAGTTGATGATCTTAATTGATTCAAAACAGATTGATCCGAATGACTTTAAATTCTTTGTAGGCTATTCTGGTTGGTCTGAAGGACAGTTAGAAGAGGAGTTAGAAGCCAACTCATGGATAGTTACTCCACAGGCTTCAGCAGAGATTGTTTTTGAGCAAGACTTAGATCAACTTTGGAAAAGGGTTTTGAAAGGCTTGGGAGGACGCTATGATGTGTATTCAAATTATCCTACTGACCCAAGACTTAATTGAAGGATTTTACTAATTTTACGTTTAATGATGTTGTAAACGGTATATGATGGATAACGAGAAGGAAACTAATGAAGCAGAGCAGGGAGTAGACGAAAAACCATCTGTTGCACCTGAAAATGGTGATGTAAAAGTAAGCGAAACGGAAGTAGAAGCGAACGCAGATGAATCGACCACCCCAAAAAGCTCTAAAAAGGAATTGGCCTCTGAAGAGGATTTGTCTGAGAAGGATGACGATGAGCATGAAGAGGACCATCACGAACATGAAGAGGTTGATTACAGTGAATATACCAAAGAGCAATTTGTTGAACTGATTCGCTCATTGTCACAAGACAGTAATGTGTTAAAGGCTGACAAAGTTGCCCGTCAGATTAAGCCATATTTTGACGATATTAAAAATAAAGAAAGGGAAGCTGCATTAAGCAAATTTATTGCTGATGGAGGTGAAGAGGCTGATTTCAGCTTTAAGAACGATGAATTAATCGATCGAATTGAAGCTAATTTTAAATTGATCCGTGATCATAAGGTTCAATACTCTAAAGATCAAGAAGGCCGCAAAGAGGCAAACCTTAAGAAAAAAGAGGAGATTTTAGAGAAGCTTAGAGAATATGTTGATTCTGAAGACACCAACTTCAGCTATGATGTTTTTAAAGATATTCAGAAAGAATGGCGTGATGTAGGTCCAATACCAGGTGCTTATGTTAAAACGCTTTGGGCGAATTACAATGCTCTTGTTAACCGTTTTTATGACAACAGGAGTATCTATTTTGAACTTAAAGAGCTCGATAGAAAGAAGAATCTTGAGGCTAAACTTGAGCTTTGCGATAAAGCTGAAGCATTAGTTAAGAATGAAAACGTTAGTGAAGCCATCAAAGAACTAAACGAGCTTCATCATGAATTTAAACATTTAGGCCCTGTTCCAAATGAAGAACGTGAGGCACTTTGGAATAGATTTAAGACTGCGTCTGATGCTGTTTATGACCTTAGAAAAGGCTATATAGAGGATCTTAAGGAAGAATTAGAAGCTAACTTAAAGGTCAAAGAAGAGTTGACGGCAAAGGTTCTAGAGTTCACTACTTTCGACTCTGACAGAATTAAAGAGTGGAATAAAAAGACGAAAGAACTTCAGAAGCTTCAAGAGCAATGGGAGGCCACTGGTGGTTTACCAAGAGCTAAGGCAAAGGAAGTGAATAGAAATTTCTGGTCAGGGTTCAAAACTTTCTATAATAACAAAGGCAACTTCTTTAAAAGACTTGATTCTATGCGAGAAGATAATCTTGTTAAGAAGAAAGCATTACTAGAGAAGGCTGTTGTATTGCAGGAAAGTACAGATTGGCAGAAAACTGCTAATGAATACAAAAAACTTCAAAACGAGTGGCGGGAAGTAGGGCCAGTGCCAGAAAAATACAGAGAGTCAATTTATCGCGACTTTAAAAAAGCATGTGATCATTTTTTCGAACAGAAGCGTTCTAACTTAGGTGAGGTAGAAAAAGCTTACGGGGGCAATCTAGAAGCTAAAGAAAAGGTGTGTGCAGAGATTGTTAAGTTGGCAGAAGCCAAGAGTGCTGATTTAGACAAGTTCAGAGATTTACAGGCTCAGTTCAATGACATAGGTTTTGTGCCAAAGTCTAGCATGTCTAAGATCAAGAGTCTTTATTCTGAAGCGGTAGATAAATTTATTAATAGCATTGAAGGTATCACTAATGAGGAGCGTCAGCAAATCAGACTAGAGAACCAAATCAATAAGATTGCTCAGGGACCTAACTCTGAGGAGAAAATCTACAGAAAAGAGCAAACCATAAGAAAACAAATTGGGCATTTAGAAAACGATATTGCCCTTTGGAAGAACAACCTTGAATTTTTTGCTGACTCAAAAACAGCAGATAAAATGAAGCAGGAATACAATGATAAAATCAAGGCAGCCACTATTGAATTGAAGGGGTTGAAGCATCAGTTGAAAATAGTTAGAAGTATCTAATAATTTTTTCTGGTAGATGTTTGGTTTTAAAAAGTGTACGATTAAATTTGCACTCGC
>CAYGNU010000102.1:0-10621 GCA_964351175.1 uncultured Roseivirgaceae bacterium
AGCTATCCTTCTTATATTAGAAAGTATTGCGGAAATGGTGAATATCGATTTAAGTTTCACACGTGAAAGAGTATTGGCAAATAAATGAGAATAAATTTATTTCATATTTAAGGCTGCCAATGGCAGCCTTTTTTATTTCCATATAATCAGTTTTACAGGCGGTGTAAAAAGATAATTCTTTATGGTTATTTTAGGGATAAATCAATTTCTATCAATCATGAAAAAAAACCTCTGCTTTCTATTGGTCGTTGCCATTTGTTTTCTGTCTGAATCTGCCTTTTCACAACGCAAAGGCCAAGAATCCGCTGCAAAACCATTAGACACTAAACTTTTCGATAATCTAAAATTTAGAAATATAGGCCCGGCTTTCATGTCTGGTAGAATTTCTGATTTAGCTATAGACCCTACCAACGAAAACATTTGGTATGTGGCAGTATCTTCAGGCGGTGTCTGGAAAACTGTCAATGCAGGAACAACTTTTCAACCCTTATTCGATGAGCAATCTGTGTTTGCAACTGGCTGTGTGACCATTGATCCAAACAATCCACATACGATCTGGGTGGGAACTGGTGAAAACAATGGCGGACGACACATCAGCTTTGGTGATGGAGTCTATAAAAGTGAAGATGATGGAGCCACTTGGACTAATATGGGTCTCAAAAAATCAGAGCATATCTCAAAAATATATGTAAAGCCCGGCAACTCAGATGAAATAATGGTGGCTTCGCAAGGCCCCTTGTGGAGTGCCGGTGGCGAGCGCGGGTTTTATAAATCAACAGATGGTGGTAAAAATTGGAAAAAGACTTTGGGTGATGAAGAATGGACTGGAGTTACTGATTTCATAGTTGATCCTCGTGATCCGAATAGAATCTATGCGGCTACATGGCAACATCACAGAACAGTAGCAGCCTGGATGGGTGGTGGTGAAAAGACTAAGATTTACGCTAGTTCCGATGGTGGTGATACTTGGGAAATGTTAAAGAACGGATTGCCAGAAGGAAAAATGGGTAAAATTGGCTTGGCCATTTCTCCGCAAAACCCTGATGTACTTTATGCTGCCATAGAAATGAATAGAAAAACTGGCGGTGTCTGGAGATCTTCCAACCGCGGTGGAAGCTGGACTAAAATGTCTGATGCCATAGCAGGAGCTACAGGGCCGCATTACTATCAGGAATTGTATGCTTCGCCTCATCAATTTGACAAGCTTTATTTCATGGACAGTCCATTGCGAATGTCACTAGATGGTGGCAAAACTTTTACGGAAGTAAATACTATCGACAAGCACGTTGACAATCATGCCATTGCCTTTAAGAAAAATGACCCCAATTATTTGATGGTGGGTACTGATGGCGGAGTGTATGAAACTTTTGATTTAGGAGAAACTTGGAGGTATATGGAAAATCTTCCTGTTACTCAATTTTATAAAGTAGCTATTGATGATGCGGCACCTTTCTACAATATTTATGGAGGAACACAAGACAATAGCACACAAGGCGGACCTTCAAGAACAGATAACGTAACAGGAATAACCAATGCCGATTGGAATATGGTATTGAATTGGGATGGCCATCAACCTGCTACAGAGCCTGGCAACCCTAATATTATGTATGCAGAGCGTCAGCAAGGCAACATTTCAAGAATTGATATAAAGACCGGTGAAATCATTGACATTCAGCCACAAGCTGGAGCAGACGAAGGATATGAGAGATTTAATTGGGATGCCCCAATTTTAGTAAGCCCGCACAAACCAAGCACAATATTCTTTGCTTCTTATAGAGTATGGAAATCTGAAAATAGAGGGGACAGCTGGACAGCTATATCTGGAGATTTGACAAAGAATGAAAAGCGTGTGGATTTGCCTATTATGGGTAAGCAGCAAAGTTGGGATTCCCCATGGGATTTAACAGCTATGTCTGTTTACAACACTATCACCTCATTGGCGCAATCTCCAAAGGATGCAAATATTATTTATGCAGGAACTGATGATGGCCTCTTACAAGTTACTGACAATGGTGGCACTTCTTGGAAGAAGATTAATGTTAGCCAAATGGGTGTCCCCGCAACGGCATTTATTAATGATGTAAAGGCCGATCTTTTTGATGCTAATACAGTTTATGTTTCTTTAGACAACCACAAGTACGGAGATTATAAACCTTACTTTGTAAAAAGTACTGATAAAGGTGCTAGCTGGACAAAATTGACTAATGGACTAGGTGACAAAAATCTTGTTTGGAGATTTGTGCAGGACCATGTTAAAAAAGAATTATGTTTTTTAGCCACTGAGTTTGGAATATACCTCTCAGTTGATGCCGGCAAATCATGGACAGAACTCAATGGAGGAATACCAACGATATCATTCCGCGATTTAGCCATACATAAACGTGAAAATGATCTGGTTGGCGCATCTTTCGGGAGAGGATTTTTTATCCTTGACGATTATATGGCCCTTCGCGAAGTGTCTTCTAACCAATTGGCTCAGGAAGCTACACTCTTTACGCCTAGAAAAGCATGGTGGTATGTGCCTCGTGCTACATTAGACTTTGATGATAAGCGTGGATCTTTGGGTTCTCAACTTTATGTTGCCCCTAATCCAGATTTTGGAGCGGTTTTCACCTATTATTTGAAAGATGAATTGAAAAGTGACGAAAAATTGAGGATAGAGAAAGAAAAAGGCCAAACAGGCAATACACCGTTTCCAAGTTGGGATGCGCTTCAAAATGAGATGCGTGAAGAAGGCCCATTTATATTTCTAGAAATAAAAGATGCTGATGGCAATATTTTGAATAAAGTGATGGCCTCCACAGATAAAGGTTTCAACAGAGTTACCTGGAATCTGAAAGTGGCCTCGCCAGATGTTTTAACACTCGATGGAGGTTATGGTAATTCTGATGCCTTGATGGTAGCGCCCGGAACATATAAGGCTACTTTAAACAAATATGTCAAAGGTAAGATCACACCACTAGGACAGACAGTCTCAGTAGATGTTGTTCCGCTTCGTGAAGGTTCTTTAAAGGGCTCTGCACCTAGTGAGGTAGCTGCTTTTTGGAGAGCTTATGAAAAATTAAGTAGAGATGTTAATAAAGCCAGTGTTAAACTTGCTAATACTTACAAAACAGCCGATAAATTAACATGGGCTGCCTCAAGAAGTAAAGTAAGTAATGATGTGGTGAGTCAGGTGGCTTTGGCAAAAACAGAAGTGCAAGACCTTCAGACGATCATGAACGGTAATGCTGCTCAATTGGCCATTGGTGAAAGAACAAATCCTACCATTGGCGAAAGACTATTCGCATTAAATAAGGGCATCACATTATCAACTTATGGTCCAACAGAAACTCATAAGGAGACCATGGAGATCATAAAAACACAGCTAAAAGATTTGAATACTAAGTTGAGGGCCACAAATGATAAGATTTCGGCTTTGGCAAAACAAATAGTTGATGCTGGCGGACCTTGGATTGAAGGACAGGAATAACAGGGCCGTCAATCCAAAAAATTAACGTCACTCTGAACTCTCCTTTTGCAAAAAGGAGGGTTCAGAGTCTCCTCCTAAAGAGATACTGAATAAAATTGATCGCATTAAAAGTTACGATCAATTTTTCTGGTATGATAACCTACAAAGACCACCCTATAATCCCCCTAAAGGAGATATTCCCCCTTTGAAGGGGGCAAGGGGGATGTTCTTTCTTAGTTGTTAAAATTATTAGGACCATTCAAAAGAAATTGGCACTTGCCGCATTAGAATAACTACCTCCTTACTCTGACCGTAAGCAATCTGCTGGATTAACATTGGCTGCTCTTAAGGCTTGTGAACCCACAACAACCCACGCAATCAATATTGATACCAAGCCAGCAAAAGCAAAAAGCCAATAGCTTAGGTCAATGCGGAAAGCAAATCGTTCTAACCACATGGACATGAGCGTGTAGCTTAGTGGTAAGGCGACAGCTATAGCTGATAATACCAATTTTGTAAAATCAGCTGACAACAGCATTACAATATTAGTTGAGCTTGAACCTAACGCTTTTCTGATGCCAATCTCTTTAATTCTCCTTTCTGCAGTAAATGCAGCCAAACCGAACAAACCTAGACAAGAAATTAATATGGCAAATCCTGCAAAATATTGTGACAAAGTGGCTACGCGCTGTTCAGCGGCATATTGCTTTTGAAATTGAAGATTCAGAAAAGAATAATCAAATATAAAACCAGGATTAAAGTCCTGATAAAAATCGTCAATAGCAGCTAAAGTCTCCTTTTCTGTACCTGCTTCTATCCTTGTCATAATGTTCCAGGTGTTTTCTGGATTAACCATGAAAAAGGCTGGTTTTACAGTTTCATGAAGAGATTGGAAATGAAAATCCTTTACTACCCCAATAATTTCCAAATCATACTCGTCCCACAGCCTTATAGTCTGCCCAATAGGATCATCGAGTCCCATAATCTCAATGGCCGTTTCATTAAATAATATTTTAGTAGTGTCTGCTGAAAATTCGTTTGAAAAACTTCGCCCTTCTTTAATCTCCATTCCTAGGGTTTCTATCAACCCATAATTCACACGCATATTTTCAAAAAGAATGAGATCCTCTTCATTCTTACCTTCCCAATTTAATCCGCTAGTATTGTTATTTCTGCCTATAAGACTATGACCAATAGATGAGGCATTGACTACACCTGGAATATTCTTTAATTCCGTAAGAAAAGTCTCTAAGTTGCTTTCCACTTTACCTTCAATACTGAACATTACAACATTATCATTGTCATAACCAAGATTCTTGGTTTGCACATATTTTATTTGCTGATAGATGACCATCACAGAAACTATCAATATCACTGACATGGCAAATTGAAAAACTACTAGTCCTCTTCTTGCCCACAACTCACCTAATGAACCTCTCATTTCCCCTTTAAGTATTCTGATCGTATTAAACCCACTTAAATAGAGTGCTGGATAACTTCCAGCCAGCAATCCGGTGAATAGCAATACACCAAAAACTGAAGCCAAAAACTTCAAATTAAAAACCATGGTGATATGTTTATCAGTTATTATATTGAATTGGGGTAAGAATATCCAAATTACTCCTAGTGCCAATAACATTGAAAAGAAGGTGATGAAGATAGATTCTGTTAGGTATTGAAGTACTAATCCTCCCTTGCCAGCACCAACGGCCTTTTTAATGCCTACTTCCTTCATTCTCCTTGATGCTCTTGCAGTAGAAAGATTCATGAAATTGATACAAGCAATCACCAATATGAAAATTGCGATTAGTGAGAATAATTGTACATATTCTATTCTACCACCATTGGGCTGACCATTTTCATACCTTCCATAAAGGTATAACTCCGAATATTTCTTTAAAAAAAGTGTAACATTTGACTCCTCATTTTTTTCTTTCACTACTTCGGCTATTTTCTCTGATACAGCTCCTGCATCGGCCCCTTCTATTAAGGTGATAAATGTGCTGGGTCCATTATTGCCCCAATTAGTTACCCACTCGTTTTCATCTTTATACTCTTCAAAAGACAGTACAAAATCAAACTTAAAGCTTGAGTTTTCTGGGGTCCCATCGAATACACCAGACACTACAAATTCTTTTTCATGTTCATATTCAACCACTTTGCCGATCACATTCTCATCCGTATTAAAAAGCTGCTTGGCTAAGGACTTTGATATTACAATATTCTTCTTGTCTGCCAAGACTTGGGAAGCATCACCTTGAACCAGACCGTAAGAAAAAATATTGAAATAGTCAGGCCCAACATGATATCCATCTGCCTTAATACTGTGCTCACCAATCGATAAAGTATGAGGGTCAATCCATGTAGTGGTAGCGGCATATTCAATTTCAGGAAAATCCTGTTTTAATGTTTCTGCAAGTAGCCCAGGAGTAGACCAAGTAGTCATGATATTATCAGCATATTGCTGATGCTCCATGACTCTAAAGAGTCGGTCGTTTTTGGCATGAAACTGATCAACTTTTAACTCATCCATAACCCACAAATAGATTAGAAGCGTACATGCTAATCCTGTTGTAAGTCCTATAAGATTGATAAAAAATGAGCTTTTGAATCGCTTGAAAGAGCGAAATGTGAGGAGAATGTTGTGTTTGAGCATTTTGAGTTATTGTTGTTCTAGTTATAGACTCAACTTTAGAAGAAAGGTTGCATAAAAAAAAGGATGGCTTTTGGCCATCCTTTCATTTTTAGCTGCAATTCTATTTACTCTCCACACATCAAATCCATTCCAATTGGAGAACCATCTGGAGGGGTAAGGTTTTTGCTAAACTCATATTCTCCTGGCTCTTCAAGGAATGTTGCTATCCTCATTGCTCCTCTTTGATAGTGTGCCTTTTGGGCAATACTGGAGGCAGATTTTTTCTCTAGTGTTGATTGAAGTTCTTTTAGCTTGTACATAACCATTGCCTTTACTTGATGGCTAGATTCATCATGTGCTGCAAGGTTAAAAAACTGATTCAATACCACTTGATCTACGGCTCTACCAACTTCTGCCTTCAAGTCTTCACCTCTATTCTGTCCCCAAGTATTTTTGATAACTTCTTCTAAAACATAATCTATGGATGGCTGATCACTATTTCTAGCATGAAGTTCAACCAATCGATTCATTCTTGCCGTATGTGTTAATAAATCCATGGTCATGTTAGCGGATGTTTCAGCTGCAGAAATAGGATCAAAGGTTAATCCTGTTCTTATATCAACCAACTCCCTACCTCTTCTATAGCCGATAGGTCTTGGCGGTATCATTTTGATGATGTTTTCTGGAAGGGTTAAGGTCTCTGCACTAATGGACTTGATAAGACTTGCCAAAGCAGCCTTTTGCTTAGCCGCTGGTACATATTCAGTAATGGGCTGCCCATCGCCTTTTAAGGCATAGAGATAGTTTAGACCTCCAATTAATTTAACTGTAGCTTCTGCCTGATATCTTGGCAAATAGTAAACCGGTACCAATACCTCCTCAAGTGTTGCATATGGTTCTCCAGTCTTGATATTATTTGCTCCGAAGTTTTTCAATGCTATTTCACGCACTTTTAAGATATGATCCAATCCCTCTTCTGGTGATTTTCCATTGTCCCAAAGGTGTGCGTATGGATGAGCACCACCTGCTGGTCTTGCATCCTGATCTGAAAGGAAAGTAAGTCCGTCTTTAAATGAATCCTGAATGATTTTATTCAATGCTGCTTTTTCATCAGTTCCCTTAGGAAAATCCTGATAACCGAAAGTAATGGACACCTTATCAAATGCCCCAATTTTATCATCATAAGCATTGGCTAGGCTTAGATTACCATCTACAATTTCAACCTGTGGATGTGGATAATCCATTACAGAAGCATTGCCTTCGGCACTGGAAGCATAGCTATGAGATAAACCTAAGGTATGCCCTACTTCATGCGCAGACAATTGTCTTAGTCTGGCCAAAGCCATTTCCTTCATGGCAGATGAAACTGCTTTTCCTTCTTCATAAGGTGCAAGCAGTCCTTCAGCTATTAAATAATCCTGCCTTACCCTTAAAGAACCTAATAATACATGCCCTTTAATAATCTCTCCAGTTCGAGGATCAGTAACACTTGAGCCATATGACCAGCCTCTGGTTGATCTGTGTACCCAGTTAATCATGTTATATCTGACATCCATTGGGTCTGCTCCTTCTGGAAGTACTTTTACCTGAAAGGCATCTTTGTATCCTGCTGCTTCATAAGCTTGGTTCCACCATGAAGCGCCTTCCATCAAGGCCGATCTTATAGGCTCTGGCGTACCTCTATCCAAATAATAAATGATTGGTTCAACTGCCTCACTAACTGCAGCACTGGGATCTTTCTTATTTAAACGGTGTCTCGAGATAAATCTTTGTTCAAGATCTTCATCTATAGGAGAAGCATAATCATAATAACCAACTGACCAATAACCCGCTCTTGGGTCAAACATCCTCGGCTTGTAATTGTCGTCAGGTAGCTCAACAAATGAATGGTGTTGCCTTACAGTAACGCTACTTGCTGTAGGGGTTACACTTCTGATATTATACCCTGCTGGGGTTCCCTTGAAGGTAAGCGTCACTTCAAACTCAGAATTTTTGGGGAAGTTTTTGGTCCTATCCATAAACATCGCAGATCTTGACTTGTCAATAGTGTAACTTCCTTGATTATTTCCTTTTAGTCTGCCTGATACATCATGCGCATCTTGCATTAGAAAATCAGACATATCAATTAGCACCTTTCCGTTCTCTTCGGTTACTAGCGTAAATCCCCACAATACAGACTTTGCAAATGCATCTTCAACAGATTTTCTCTCATCATCATTATCGCTAATCGCTCTGTAAGAATAGTTGGGCTGAACCAACAAAACCTTTGGACCAACCTTTACAAATTTTACTACTCTCTCGCCACCAAGCTGATTTCTATCTAACCCGATATCGTTAGAACCAATACCTGCGGCCAGAGAGTTTACATATAAAAACTCCTGATCAAGCTTATCCACCTCCAACATGATTTTGTCAGACTTTTCATCATAGTAGTATTTGAAATATCCATCAAAGGCTTTCATGCCGCTAGTTTTTCCTGCAATGCCAGAAGCTGGTGCCGCAGAGGTCTTTTTCTTATGGGCAAATGATGGATGCTGCACTATGGTAATGCAACTTAATAGAAAGATAAATGCAAATAGTTTTTTCATAGCTTAAAAGTTAAATCAAGTTCGTCATCTCGGAAATTTTATTCAAAAGTTTTTCAATAAATAAAATTGTCTGTGATCTAAATTAAGTAGGATCCGATACCGGATAATTAAAGTTTTAGAAAAGTTAAACCTTTAATTTACGGCCCGCATACCGAAGTTGTACGGAGGGCAGGCATGACACTACATTTTTAGTATGTCAGATCATAATATCTAAATGTATTGATAATAATAAATGCCAACAAGTCATAATTTGATGAATGGGAGAAAAAATAAATTGTAATTTAATTGTGACCATTTTAAGACGCAGGATTATATGCTTAGAATCATCGATCTAAATGCTTTGAGTGAAGCCCGACATATGACTGAGGATCAAATAGCTGAAGAACAAAAAATTGTTGAAGCAGCAAAAAATGATGCTCGGGCCTTTGCCGGAATATATGATCGCTACTTTGAGCAGATCTTTAACTTTATTTTAAGAAGAACAGACGATGAGGTACTGACTGATGACCTTACTTCTCAGACCTTTTTGAAAGCCTTGCAAAGTTTAAAAAAGTACGAGTTTAGGGGACTTCCTTTTTCTGCTTGGCTTTATAGAATAGCCAGCAACGAGGTGAATAAGCATTACAACAGGAAGAAAAGAAAAAGGGTGTTTAGTCTAGAGGAAGAAAGATTATTTGAAATAATAGAAACTGATAATAATGACCCTGAGTTGGATGAGCAAATAAGCACACTCATTAGTACACTAAATGATCTGCCAACGGATGTGATGGAGGTTTTGGAATTGAGATTTTTTGAAGAGCGAAGTTTCAAAGAGATCAGTTTCATTTTAAATATCAGCGAAAGCGGAGCAAAAATGCGATTGTATAGAGCGATAGATAAATTAAAAAAGTATTTCACGGTCAACTGGAAAGAGTAATGGGAAGACATGAAATAAGACTACGAAGAAGAAAGATGACCTCAGGTAGAATTGAGGGCTTTAAGGACTATCGTGATTTAATGAACAAGCATAACAGAGCCGATAGGTTAAGAAAGGCTTACAAATTGTTCCTTTTGTTGCTGTTCTTTATATCACTGCTATTCTTTTCGTTTTTGTTTTTTAGATCACCGAAAGAATCTGCCCCAACAAGTGGGGTTCAAAAAATATCCCGGCCGGGTGTTTTAATTAATAATTCACTAAACACCGAAAACTATGGAAAAACGTAAAAATCCAGAAAAAGAGCTAAGAAATAAGTCTGGCCTTTTCTTCCAAATTGGTTTACTCATCACTATGATGGTATGTGTAAGCGCATTCGAGTATCGTACTAGAACAGGGCCTATCATTGACATCCCTTTAACTGGTGGCGAAATTGATGAGATCATACCTCAAATTACTATTCAGGATCCACCGCCTAAGCCACCTAAACCTAAAATGATGAAACCGGTGGAAGTAGACAATGATGAACCACTTGAGGAAATTCCTCCTGAAGTTATTATACCTACAGATGAGCCAATATTTGTTGAGCCCGTATTAGAAGAGCCTCCGGCTGAAAAGGCGGCAGTAAGTGATTTCACCATAGTAGAAGAAATGCCTGAGCCAGATGGAGGACTAGGAAGCTTTTATAAGTTTGTTCAGAAGAATCTTAAGTATCCTGCCACTCCAAGAAGAATGGGGATTGAAGGTAAAGTTTTTGTCCAGTTTGTAATTAATGAAAAAGGGGAGCTTGTGGATATTGAAATTTTAAAAGGTATTCACACCGACTGTGACAATGAGGTACTAAGGATTATGAACAAGGCTCCCAAATGGAAACCAGGGAAGCAAAGGGGCGCACCTGTACGCGTAAAAACAGTGTTACCCATTGAGTTTAGATTGAACTAACAAAAAGAGCCTGGAAACCAGGCCCTTTTTGTTATTGCCTTTATTTATTTTGATAATAGGTGATCCAGAAAATTTCCTAGTGTCTGATAAAG
>CAYGNU010000103.1:0-10611 GCA_964351175.1 uncultured Roseivirgaceae bacterium
AATTTTAGATGGCCATTAAACAAAACAATAATTACCTGAGTCAAAATATTCTTCCACCCCAATATCTAGAGCTTCAGACTCTTCCTTTATTCTATAAAAATCAAAATGATAAATTGCATCACCCCCCTGTGTTTCATATTCGTTAATAATAGAATACGTTGGACTTGTAACATTATCGGCAACTCCTAAATTTTTGCAGACCTCTTTAATAAAAGTAGTCTTGCCAGCACCCATATCACCTTCTAGAATCCAAAATTTCAACTCTCCAGCAAATTTTATCACTTCATTAGCTGCTGCTTCCAATTCTTCTAAATCGCATATTTCGATCTTGAAATGCGATAAAGCACTATTTACCATATTTCGAATTTAACGAAATTATTGGAATAATCATTTCTTCCATGGATACACCACCATGCTGAAAAGTGTCTTTGTAATAGTTGACGTAGTAGTTATAATTATTAGGGTATGCAAAAAACTGATCCTCGGTTGCAAATACATAACTCGTTGACACATTGAGCTTTGGTAAGAAAAACCTTTCAGGCTTAGGGGCTTCTAGTATATTATCTTTTGCTGAGTAGCCGAGATTTTTTCCTTGCTTGTACCTTAAATTGCTGTTTGTATTTTTATCGCCAACTATCTTAAAAGGCTTTTTTACTCTTATTGTGCCATGATCTGTAGTTACAATAAGTTTGGACCCACTTTCAGCAATCAATCTCAAAGCATCTAACAAGGGAGAGTGTTCAATCCATGATTTTGTAATAGATCGGTAAGCAGATTCATCTGGCGCTAGCTCTCTAACCATTGCCATATCAGTTCTGGCGTGAGAAAGCATATCAACAAAGTTATAGACAATGACATTAAGATCATTATTAAGTAAGTTATTGATATTGTCTACTAACTGCTTCCCCTCAGAAGTATGCTTAATTTTGTGATAACTAAACTTTATATCACTATTCATTCTCCTAATTTGACGCTCCAAAAACTCGTGCTCATGATTATTTTTTCCTTCATCTTCATCTTCTCCCACCCATAAATCAGGGTGCTTGTGTTCCATCTCACTAGGCAAAAGTCCAGAGAAAATAGAATTTCTAGCATAAGCGGTAGTTGTTGGAAGAATAGAATAGTAGGTATCTTCTTCTTCAACATTAAAGTATTCTGTAACAGCCGGTTCAATCATTTTCCATTGGTCACTTCGTAAATTATCAATAACCAAAAAGAAAACACTTTTCTCACCTTTCTTTACTTTATCAAAAACCTTCTTTTTCATCAATTGATGAGACAACAGAGGCTTGTCTACATTTGGGTCATTTAACCAAGATTCATAATTTTCTCTTATAAATCTTGTGAACTGAGTATTGGCTTCATCTTTTTGCATGTTCAAAACTTCATACATGCTTTTATTCTCAGTACTGTCAATTTCAAGCTCCCAATAAATTAACTTTTTATAAATATCAGCCCATTCTTTATGATCCAGATCATCTCCAAAAGACATGCTGATATTTCTGAATTCCTGTTGGTAACTTAGGTTAGTCTTTTCAGTAATTAGGCGTTTATTATCAAGGATTTTCTTTACAGAAAGAAGGATTTGGCTCGGATTTAAAGGTTTGATTAGGTAATCTGCAATCTTTGCTCCTATAGCGTCTTCCATAATCTGTTCTTCTTCACTCTTTGTAATCATTACCACAGGCAAATTAGGCTTCATTGATTTAATATGGCCGAGTGCCTCCAAGCCAGACATTCCAGGCATATTCTCATCCAAAAACACAACATCAAAATGCTTGCCTTCACAACATTCCACAGCGTCATTTCCACTATTGACTGCAGTAATATCATAACCCTTATTCTCTAAAAAAAGTATATGAGGTTTCAATAAGTCTATTTCATCATCGGCCCATAAAATATTATATCTTTGCATCCACTTGTTTTTGGTTGTATAAATCAATTTTATTCCTTGAATAACGGAAAAAGAAAACAATAGATTGAATAAAAAGAAAATATTTAATGATCCTGTCTATGGTTTCATCACTATTAAAAGTGATTTGATTTTTGACATTATTCAGCATCCTATTTTTCAAAGGCTTAGAAGAATTAAGCAGCTAGGATTAACTGAGCTTATTTATCCAGGTGCTCATCACACAAGGTTTCATCATGCTATTGGCGCAATGCACCTGATGACACGAGCCTTAGACACCCTTCGAAGTAAAAATATAGAAATAAGTGATGATGAATACGAGCAGGCTCAAATAGCAGTATTATTGCACGATCTAGGACATGGTCCATTTTCTCACGCTCTTGAGTTTAGCTTACTAAAGGGAATTCAGCATGAGAGCCTCTCTTATTTGTTAATGAAGAGATTGAATAAAGATTTTAATGGGGGCTTAGATGTTGCTCTTAAAATTTTTCAAAATACTTATTCAAAACTTTTTCTTCATCAGCTAGTATCCAGTCAACTTGATGTTGATCGATTAGATTATTTAAAAAGAGATAGTTTTTTTACTGGTGTATCAGAGGGTAATATTGGTCTCGAGAGAATTCTATCAATGCTGAATGTTGTTAAGGGCAATATAGTAGTTGAGGAAAAAGGCATTTACAGCATCGAGAATTTCATAAATGCACGAAGATTGATGTATTGGCAAGTATACTTACACAAAACCTCTGTAAGTGCTGAAAAAATGCTAATAAATTTGATTTTACGAGCTAAAGATCTCGCAATTTCAGGACAAGAAGTTTTTGGCACAAAGGCTCTTCTTACCTTTCTATACAATGAAAAGAGTTTAGATGATTTTCAAGATGATGATAATTTAATTGATCTTTATGGTGAACTTGATGATCACGACATTTGGGGAGCTATAAAAGTTTGGCAACATTCTGAAGATAAAATATTGAGCCAGCTAAGTCGGAAGCTTTTGAACCGAGAGTTGTTCAAAATAAAACTGACGAATGAACCCTTGAGTAAGCAAGTAATAGAGAATCTTCGAAATGAAGTAGCGGAAAAATATAATGTTCAAAGGTCGGAGGCGAGATATTTCTTTGCATATGGTGAAGTAACTAATAAGGCCTATATCCCTGAAAATTCTTCTATTGACATTTTGACTAAGAAAGGCAAATTAATAAACATCGCTGATGCTGCAGATTTGCCCAACATTAAGGCTATCAGCAAAATTGTTAAAAAATATTATCTATGCTATCCCAAAAATGTATCTTTACCAAATAACAACTAGCCCTGATTCAATCATCAATGGAATTTACAGTTAGTCAAATAGCACTACTTCTTGGAGGCGAGATTCAGGGAGACGGACAAAGGAAAATAAAGATGCTCGCCAAGATTCAAGAGGCTAAAAGTGGTGAGATATCTTTTCTTTCCAATCCTAAGTACGAATCTTTCATTTACGACACAAAGGCGTCTGCCGTTATTGTTAATAAAGACTTTAAGTCAAAAAAGGATATCCATGCAACTTTAATTAAGGTTGATGATCCATACTCTAGCTTTACAGTTCTTCTTGAAGAGTATCATAAGTTTATTAGTTTCCAGAAATCTGGCATTGAAGAACCCAGCTTCATAGGAAATGACTGCACAGTGGGTGAAAGTGTGTATCGAGGAGCCTTTTCTTACATTGGGAACAATGTGAAAATTGGCGTAAATGTTAAAATCTATCCCCACACATACATAGGAGATAATGTTGAGGTTGGTGATAACACCATCTTAAATGCCGGTGTTAAAATATATCCTTACACGAAAATAGGATTCAATTGCGTTTTTCATTCTGGAGTTGTTATTGGTAGCGATGGTTTTGGTTTCGCCCCCCAGTCAGATGGCAGCTACAAAACAATTCCTCAAATGGGAAATGTAATTATAGGAAACCATGTTGATATTGGGGCTAATGCTGTAATTGACTGTGCCACATTTCATGGTGATTCTACGATAATTGAAGATGGAGTGAAAATTGACAATTTGGTACAACTGGCACACAATGTAAAAATAGGTAAAAACACCGTAATTGCTGCTCAAACAGGCATTAGCGGATCAACTGAAGTGGGAAAAAATTGTGTAATTGCAGGTCAAGTAGGTGTGGTCGGCCATATTAAAATTGCAGATAATACTTCTGTAGGAGCGCAAGCTGGAATATCTAAATCGACAAAGTCAGGAATGAAGTTGTGGGGAACACCTGCTATTGACGTAATCAAATACCAAAGGTCTTATGCTGTTTTTAAAAATCTACCCGATTTAAATTTCCGGTTGAAGCAACTTGAAGAAAAAATGCTAAATTTGCCGACATTTCGTGAGAGCTAATGAATATTAAGCAACATACTATTAAGAAATCCGTGACTTTGTCAGGGGTTGGATTACACACTGGTGTGCAGTCTAACATGACTTTTGTACCTGCCAAACCAGGTCATGGAATAAAATTTCAAAGAACCGATTTAGAAGGACAGCCAATTGTTGATGCTGACGTTGACAATGTAGTAGATCTCTCTAGAGGTACTACCATTGAACAAAGCGGAGCAAGGGTAAATACTGTTGAGCATACGCTTGCTGCCTTGGTGGGTCTTGAAATAGATAATGTATTGATACAATTAGATGGACCTGAACCGCCTATCATGGATGGTAGTTCTATTCAATTTGTTAATATCTTAAAAGAAGCTGGTGCAGAAGAGCAAAATGCATTGCGTGATTTCTTTGAAGTACCTGATGGTATATTCTATCGAGAGCCTGCTCGTGATGTAGAAATAGCTGCATTACCCCTTGATGATTATAGATTAACTGTTATGGTTGACTACAATTCTCCTGTGCTTGGTAGTCAGCATGCTTCTTTGACTAATATTAATCAGTTTGAAAAAGAAATAGCTTCATGCAGGACTTTTTGCTTTTTACATGAACTTGAGATGCTTCACAAAAACAACCTAATTAAGGGTGGAGATTTAAATAATGCCATAGTAGTGGTAGACAGAGTTGTTCAAGATCATGAATTAGACAGTTTAGCCTCTCTTTTCAACAAACCTAAAGTGGAAGTTCAAAAGGAAGGCATACTGAATAATGTACAGTTACGCTACAAAAACGAGCCAGCAAGACATAAACTACTAGATGTAATTGGTGACCTTGCCTTGGCAGGAAGACCATTAAAAGCTCAAATTCTTGCAGCAAGACCGGGGCATGCGGCTAATGTAGCTTTTGCCAAAAAGCTTAAAAAGGCTATGCAAAGCTCATCAAAACATAATATCCCTAAATACAATCCGGCTTTACCACCGGTATTGGACATCAATCAAATTAGTAATATACTTCCTCATCGATATCCATTTTTACTAATTGATAAAATCATACACTTAGATGATGAAAGTGTATCTGGCGTTAAGAATGTCACATTGAACGAAAACTTTTTCATGGGACACTTTCCAGGAAACCCTGTCATGCCAGGGGTACTTCAAGTGGAAGCTATGGCTCAAATAGGCGGAATATTGGTGTTAAATACTGTGCCTGATCCAGAAAATTATTGGACATACTTCTTAGGAATTGAAAATTTCCGTTTTAGAAAAATGGTTTTGCCGGGTGACACTTTAGTTATTAAATGTGATTTACTTGCACCGATTAAAAGAGGCATAGCAAAAATGACAGGTAAGGCGTATGTAGGAAATACTTTAGTATGTGAGGGAACAATGACTGCCAGTATAGTAAGAAAAGACGTATGAATCAACCATTAGCATATATTGACCCACAGGCTAAAATAGCTCGTAATGTAGTTATTGAACCTTTCTCGACTATTCATAAAAATGTAACCATTGAAGAGGGCACTTGGATAGGCCCAAATGTTACCATATTTGAGGGTGCTCATATAGGTAAGAATGTAAAAATATATCCTGGGGCATCTATATCTTCAGTACCACAAGATCTGAAATATAAGGGGGAAGACACTGAAACGTTTATTGGTGATAATACCGTTATTCGTGAATACGTTACTATATCTCGCGGTACTGATGATAGATACAAAACTGTTGTTGGTAGCAATTGTTTATTAATGGCCTATGTCCATGTTGCTCATGATTGTTTGATTGGTGATAATTGTATTATTGCCAATGCAGTACAAATTGCAGGACATGTAACCATACAAGATCATGCTATTATTGGAGGGTCAAGCGCTATTCATCAATTTGTAAAAGTTGGATCGCATACTATGTTGTCAGGCGGATCGCTAGTAAGAAAAGATGTTCCTCCTTATACAAAAGCTGCCCGTGAACCACTTACTTATGCTGGTATTAATTCAATTGGCTTAAGAAGAAGAGGATTCACATCTGAAAAAATCAATGAAATTCAAGAAATATACAGATACATATTTTTGAAAGGTCTCAATAATTCTAAGGCCCTTGATTTAGTAGAGTTGGAGCTATCTCCTTCTAAAGAAAGAGATGAAATCATCAACTTCATAAGAAGTTCTGATCGTGGAGTCATGAAAGGCTACTCGTACTAGGAGTAAATGTTAATCAAGCTTGAAAATCTAACCAAACGATTTAATCAAGAACGTGTATTTGAGAATATCAATTACACCTTTGAATCAGGACAACATTATGCCATTACTGGATCAAATGGAAGTGGTAAATCAACACTAATTCAAATAATTGCGGGCAGTAGCTTATCCTCAAAGGGAAAAATTAATTATATCAAGGAAGGGTGTGATATTCCAGTTGAAGAAATCTTTAAAGAGGTATCGCTAGCCACTCCTTATATGGATATCATCCAAGAATTCACATTACTGGAATTGCTCGAGTTTCATTTCAAATTCAAAAATTTAATCTCAAATAAAACAGTAAATGACCTTATTAAAGATGCTTATTTAATGGGCTCAGAACATAAGTTTATCAAGAATTTTTCTTCTGGAATGAAGCAGAGGTTGAAACTCGCCTTAGCATTTTATTCAGACACCTCCATTTTGCTTTTAGATGAACCTACAAGTAATTTGGACAGAAAAGCAATTGATTGGTACGCAGAAAAAATAGAAATGGTGAATGATCGATTAGTAATTATTGCATCCAATCAACCAGAAGAATACAAAAGCTGCCAGCATACACTCGATATTGAACAATTCAAGTAGGTTATTGGTTATTGGTTATTGGTTACCAATAGAAAAAAAATCATATCTACAGTGTAGATCATAAGTAATAAATAAAAAATATTCTTATTTTAGTCATTCTATTGTGTAGAAAGATTTAGTTAGAAATATCAAACAATAAAATATTATTGATGAAAAGTTTAAATTACCTTTTAAGTGCGGTGGTGTTGGTTTTTTTGTTAGCAAATGCAAGTTGCAAAAGTGATGATGATCCGGGGGTACCTGCTGCTGATCAGTTGGGAACCAAATTCACTTCCGCTTGGAATGCCACAAGCGTTGATTTTGATGGTCAAGATAGATCTGCTGATTATGCTGATTTCCAACTTACTATTGGTTATACTGCTGGGACAAATGCAGGCACTTACAGGATAACTGGAGGCCCACAAGGCTCTGGAATTGTTCCATTTGCCGGACAAGGAACTTGGTCTTTTCAAAGCGAGATTACTGATCCAAATCCTTCTTCATTTAATATTGTAAGAAATGATGATCTTGTAATTACCATTTCATCATTAACTGACACTAATCTTCAACTTTCTTTCGTATTTGATGATGGCACTCATAGCTCTTCAAGAACTGAAGCAGTTGATGGAACTTGGACATTTGATTTCACTAAGTAATAAACAACTTAGTTACAAAATATTAAGGCCTCAGTCGAGGCCTTTTTTTATGCCATAGTGAGTACTGTTATTCCAGCTCCTCCCCTGTCAATATGCTCATCATTGGCAGATATCACATAATTAAGTTGCCTTACATGATTTCTCACAATATCTCTTAAAACTCCATTTCCTTTTCCATGAAGCACCTTCACTTCGTTTAATCCAAAGAGCAAAGCATCATTTAAAAACTGATCTAATTCTACGAATACTTCTTCTGCTCTCTTCCCCCTGATATCCAGCGTTGAGCTAAAGTTGGCGAACTTATCTGTCATATTTAGTCCGTGAGTTGATTTGGCTTTTTCTTTTTGGAATGTTTTTTCTTGACCTTTCGAAATCTTTTCAAGTCGCTCAACCTTAACTTTCGATTTTAACAGTCCTATTTGAACCTCTGCATCCTTGCCTTTTAAGGCTAAAACAGTTGCTGTAACGTCATGGCCTTCAACTTTAACCAAATCACCAGGCTGTAGTGTTTCACGATTTTATTAATTTTTGATTATTGAGACGGAGTGTTGCGGGGGGTGTCGTTTTTCTTTCAGATTTTGAAGCCTCTCCCTTGCCTTTTTTGTTTCGCTTTTTTGAGCACTATTGGCTTTTATATGCCTTATAGTCTTTTCAATCTCTCTGTTAGTATCTTTTAGCAATTTAGCAGCCTCTTCTTTGGCTTTGCCTATGATGGCCTTCTTGTTGTCTTCTAACTCCTGAAGTAACTTTTTGTAACTAGATTCTAGTTTTGATGTTTCAGCCTCACGAGCTTTGAGTTTATCATCTCTTTCTTTGACTAGTTGCTTTTGCTTTTCCAGTTTGAGTAACAGATCATCAACATCAATATTTTTATCTCCAATTATTGACTTGGCATAATCTAAAACGTACCCAGGAAGTCCTGTTTTGCGAGCAATTTCTAAGGAAAAGGAACTACCTGGCTTACCAGAGTCTAAAATATACAATGGTTCTAACCTCTGCATATCAAAACGCATAGCCCCATTAATCAACCCTTCTGTTTGCTCTGAATAGTTCTTTATATTGCTATAATGGGTAGTTATTACCCCAAAAGTATTTTTCTTTTGAAGATCATCTAGTATGGCCTCGGCTATCGCTCCTCCAAATTGTGGATCTGTACCAGTACCAAATTCATCAATAAGACACAACGTTTTATTATTAGCTCTTTCAATAAAGAACTTCATAGCCTGTAAATGGGAACTATAAGTACTTAAATCATTCTCAAGTGATTGTTCATCACCAATGTCAATGAAAACATTTTCGAAAATTCCAGCTGTTGATGTTTCCTCTATGGGAATAGGGATGCCACATTGAAGCATAAATTGTAATAACCCAACAGTCTTTAGACTTACAGACTTGCCACCCGCATTAGGCCCAGAAATGACCATCACTCTATTATCAGTATTCAGATCAATATTGAGTGGTACAACCGGTTTACCGTCCTTAGAATGCGAAATAAATAACAGCGGGTGAACTGCCTTTGACCATTCCAGAACAGGAACTTCTTTAACCTCTGGGATGAGGGCGCCTATTTCCTGAGCGAAACGCGCTTTTGCCCTTATGAAATCTACAATACCTAAAAAATTATAGCCTCTTTCTAACTCATCAACGTGCTCTCTAATCAGATCTGTAAGCTGGGTTAGTATCTTTATGACTTCACGCTTTTCGGCATACTCAAGCTCTCTTATTTCATTGTTACCTTCTAAGACAGAAGTGGGTTCCAAGTAGACTATACTTCCTGTCGATGATTCATCATGAATAAAGCCAGGAACCCTTCTTTTATACTCAGCTAAAATGGGCAATACCATTCTACCATCTCTTATAGTTATGGAGGAACCTTCAGGTACAAGCCCGTCATTTATTGCATTTTTGTAAATGCTTTGAATTGATTTCCTTACCTGATTATATTTTGTTCTTAGCCCATTTCGAATATCTAAAAGCGTATTAGTCGCATTATCTTTTACTCTTCCTTCCTTGTCAATTTTACCATCAATAGAAGAGATAATATTCTTATTAACATTAACACCTTGAGCTAATAGGTATAATTGAACCAATTCTTCTTTACGTTTTTCTATAAACTCATAGCACTGAGTTATAGTCTGCAATGATTTCGCAATATCTAGCAGCTCTGTTTCAGATAAAAATGCTCCCTGAGTCTTGCTTTTTTTTAAAGATGGTGTAACATCTATATAATTACCAGAAGGAAATGTTGAACCTGATTGTTGAATTTGAATAAATTCCTTAGTCTGATTTAGTAGTTTTAAGACAAGGTCATAGTCTGACGAAAATCGCATTTTAGTGACTATGTTTTTACCTAGTTCAAAAGAACATTTTTTAGAAATTAACTCTCTAATCTGATCAAAACCTAGTTTCTCTTCTAAATCGCGAGGATATAACACAACTGCTAATTTTTATTTATTAAACTTTTTTAGAGAATCTGACTTAGCCGTTTTGGCATCTTCAACTGCTTTGAGCTTTGTTTCTCTAACAGATAGACTATCTAAAAGAGCCTCGTAAATTAACTCCAATTGCTCAGTATGATCATAATAGTAACTCATACTATTCATGTACTTTTCTTTTTCAATATTGTGCTTTTCAAAAAGGTACCCTTCATATGTTTCAAATATAGAGACTGCAGTATCTCTCACAATTTTCAAATTGGAAAGCTTAACTTCTGCCAAATAAATATCTAACATTAAAGGCACTAACTGTTCTTTTGGGGCAATATCTTCAGGTATATCATTATCCTTCCCACAACCCCAAAAAATCAAGCTGGCTAAAAATATTTTAAAGATTTTCATGCTCACAACTTTTACAATAATTATACCGTTGACATCTTTTGCAATCCGTTAGTTCAA
>CAYGNU010000104.1:0-10516 GCA_964351175.1 uncultured Roseivirgaceae bacterium
TATTTGACTATGTGTAACTATTGTGAAACAAATCTTACACTAAGTTTTTAAGTTATCGAAATTTCAAAAACGCAAATTTGCTTTTAGAGTACTGAGTGGCTATTCTTGAATCTTGAAAAATCCCATAGGAAATATCATAACAAAAAACATCTTGCAAGTTACTTATTGTAGCTGCATTATTATGTGTCTTTTTTGGTAATGGGGTTCATATTCACTCTTTTTTGGATCATATTTTTGATCATGGTGATGTTCATGTCTTGGTACATGCTCATGATCATTCGAGTCAAGAAAAGGAAGATGATCACACATCAGATGCTGATAGTCAAAATCATAATCACAATGTTGTGAAAGTAGATTTGAAAGGGGTCTTATCCAATTCCAATATTCTTACGGATCAAATTGATTTACTACCATATGCTATTGCGATTCTACCAGAAACTGATTTTTTGGTAATAATTGGGGACGAAGTATTTCTTAATCTACCACCTCCGGATATTGAACATCTCAATTATATCCAGTTATCCTTTTCTCCCCGCCCCCCACCTATAGCTTAAGCTAATCAGGTATTTTATACCTACCCATTCCAAGCTTATACTTTTAATCAATTTAAAATTTAATCATGAATCTATCCAGATATTGGATCAGGGTTCTGGCATTTTTACTTCTGTTATCGCCATCTCTGATTCATGCACAAACCAATTCTATTTCATTAGATGTGGCTGTGGAATTATTTCAAGAACACAGTTTGCAACGCACTTTAATAGAGTTAGAGCAAAACCGCCAACTTGGTGAAGCGAGACATTATAAAGCTTTCCAAAATCCTGAGGTAAGTGTTTACCAAGAGAGACTTAATGCAGGGTCACCTAATTATGATGAAACCACGATCCAATTATCGCAACCTCTTGAAATTTTTGGGCAACCTTTTTTAAGAAACAAAAGTACTTCTGCGCTAAATGAAGCTGCCCAATTTGAGTTTCAATACAGAGAGTATCTACTCATTGGACAATTAAAATCATTATATACCCACTATTGGTTCCTTTCAAATAAGCTGAAGGTGATTACAGAAGCTTTATCAGTTGTAAGTGATACTCGGCAGTCAGCCATTGCTCGAAAAGAAGAAGGGACATATTCTGGAATAGAAATTCAAAGGTTCAGTATTGAATATAGCAAGTACCAGAAATACCGTGATGAAATTCTCTCCGACTTAAATCAAACTAAGAATCAACTCTTGCTAATGATTTCTCCTGAAATGAAGGGAACAAATCAAGTTGAATTCACAGAGGAATTTGTGGTGAGAAGGATTGTTCTACCTCGATTGGTTAATGGATCATAAAGCTGAATTTGAGCTCTTAGTACTTAAAAAGTATGGAAAAGAGCACTCCGATAGCATCGAATGGAATAACCCCCGGTTATTATGCATAGCAGGAGCATTTACGAAATTCGATGAACATGCTGTTAAACAAATGAACCGGAACATTGAACTCATTCGCTATATCAAGTTTGAGGAAGATTTACTTTTGTTGGAACTGGTGAATGTAGCTGAAGCAAATACTACTACGTCATCATCAACTAACAAAGTTATTTATAAAACGGTTACAGACTATCTTAATGATGCAGGGAATGAACTAACTTCGTTATATGATAATCTTAGGGATTTCATGTTGTCCCTTGGTGATGATGTTCAAGAAAAAACCCTTAAGTACTATTTTGCATTCAAAAGGATAAAGAATTTTGCTTGTGTTGAATTACGTAATCAAAGCAAAAATTTGTTGGTATATGTAAAAGTAAATCCAGATGAAGTTGAGCTAGAAAAGGGTTTTACAAGAGATGTAAGAAAAATTGGTCATTTTGGTACGGGAGATCTTGAAATCACTATTCGTTCTGAAGAAGATATACGAAAAGCAGAAGAGCTTATATTGAAGAGCTATAATGGGAGTTAAAAAACTGTTTCACTATATGAGCTTTTAATCATTCATTAATATTTAATACCCGAGTATTCACCGAGCTTTTACCGAGTACATTCGCTTATAAAAGGAAGTATCGAATTGCGAAGACTATAAATATTTAAATGCTCAATTCCCAAAAGTTAACCAAAATTACTTCATCAAAAAGTAGGGGTGGTGTAGGGTTAAAGTTGGGGGTATTTCATAAAATCAATTTAACACTAGTTTAGTTTGAACTAGATTTACTAATATCTATAACAATAAATCCACCTGTTTTCTGCCAGCTTTTTACCCATTGTACAAAAAGTAATTAAGAATTAAAGTTCATCTTTTTCCCACCTTTTAAGAATGCTTTAATTTCTGCCTGCTCTTTATCCCTCTTTTGCCAGTTAATTTGTGAATTAACATCCTCTTTATATTCAATTCTTTTAAGGCCAATTGTTTCTAAAAATATTTCTATAGCTTTCAAATTGTGAGGTTCACACCACTTATCACCGCATGAAATTTCTACAAGTTCTTCTATCACTTTCTTACTTTTATCCAAAGCAAAATTGTGCAATTCAATTAGTCTTTTGTTTGCAAGTTCTAGTTTCTGATAATCTAAATGTTCATCAAACAAGAGAACTCGCCGCACCCATTCATATTTTGTACTCCATTTCTCCAATTGATTAGTATAATGAGTCTTTTTACCTAACTCCTTACTGACTTTGGCTAAGGATCTCTTACCACCTAAATCGCGATATTTAGTAAAAGCATAGAATGCAAGATCACTTTCTTGAGAAAGTCGGGTCCATGGTTTCGTTTCTGTTTCTTTAGTATTCATAATTGATTGATTATTAGTTTGTAGGAATAGATTTTTTAGTCCTAATTGAACTCATTCTCAAGGAGTTTTATAAAGTCATCCCAGGATTTATCAGCCCACTTAAAATCCATTGATAAATTGAGAACATATTCTTTTGTAGCAGTCATATTGTTATTCAAAGATCGACCAATTACTCTTTCAAGATCAGCTGTTAATACATGTTCAGGAAATTGTATGCTCTTTTTAGGTATGGTTTTATATAAGCCTTGAAGTACAGAATTAGTGCTAATGTAATTGTTATTGCTAATGTCTTTGTTAATAGAAATGTTAATGGTGCCTGACTTGGAGCTGGGCAGACCCAGAAGCGTACTTTTAGAGTCAGAATTAGAGCTTGGTTTGGGGCTGGGCAGGGGAAGAGGTAACCCAGAATAACCTTTTTTATTATTTAGAATAGCATCTCTAAAAGAAGGGATATTAATATTGTTAGGGTATGAGTTAATAAATTTATCTAGGAGGTCATATTTAACAAGAAGAGTGTAGCATGATAGACCAAGATTATTTCCCCCCGATATGGTCTTCCATGTAATGCTAATGAAATCTCTAATCCATATTGTTTCATTATCTAAAATATCAATATGAGTTTTGAATCGATTTACCTTATCAGTAAAGCTCAGTAGATCTATAGTAGAGCCACAATGATAGTTCGCTAAATTAGGATTATGAGAATAGTAGCCAATATTGTCGCAATGACATTGAATAAACCAGTAAAATAATTTTTCACTAGGATCTAAATCAGTGAAGAAACGGTAATCCCAAATTTTGATTTCGACTGATCTTCTTTTTGTATCCATTTATTTAACCTCTCTGAATTTGTTGTAAGCTTCAAAGAAAGCGGATATTTCAAATAGAGTGAGATTAGATATCAGACTTTCTCTAACTATTGGAAATAGTAAACTACTTGATATCAATGTATTTTCAATTTCTGCTAGACCTTTTCCTAATGAATAAACATTGGATATGCTGGTGGAATTAGCTATTTTTTGGTTGTGAACTATTCTAGGTTTGCGGTATTTAAGAGGACATTCTTTTGCGGGGATATCCTCTTTTTTTATGGAATCCATTTTATTCTCCCAAGTTATTCTTTGATGTAACTTTATGGGAGTTGAGGAATCTTTCAACTTCTTCGATTGTATATCGAATAGTTCTACCAGACTGGGAGAAACTAATCAACTCATTATCTCTTAAGTATTGTATATGTCTTCTTGAACATTGAAGAATTTCCATTACTTCTTCAGTATTAAGCCATTTCTTACGAGTTGCTTTTCTGATGGCTTCGGGAAGAGATTCATTTACTGTTTTCTTAACAGCTTTTTCTATTATCGATTCGAGATCTTCTCGGGAAGGTATATATGCATTCATTGTTTTAAGTGTTTTTAAAGGTTCCTCTAACTTTAAAACACTTAAACGCTGTTTTCAATACTCTGAGGGCGGGTATTAACGTGGGGAAGCTAACTTTGGGTGGGTAAAATTAAATTTCTTTGCGCTTAAAACCTGTTTCATTGTCATAAAATTCTATCAACCTATCTAATCGCTTATAGTACTTCTTTGAAGGTTTTATGTCTTTCAATTTTTCAGGCCACGCATTATCATTAAATATACTACGAATTATAATAGATTTTTTTTTCACATGACCCGACCCTCGTATAATATTTAAAGCGATTAGTAATTCACTTTTTGAAAAAGAGGGGGATCTCTTTTCAAATAACTCAGATAGTTTAATCAATTGAGGATCATTTCTTAGGTCATTAGGAATGTTATTGATATAAGAAGCAAATTTAATTTTCCCAGTCAGATTAATATCTAACAAACTTGATACAGATTGTAACTTTTGTGCTATTAAATAAGCATCATATAAATGTGATTCCTTATATTTTAAAAAATGTTTTACTCCAAAAACTGTTGATTCATATACTAATTGAGAAATAAAATCATTTTTTGGTAAATATTTAGGTAGCCATTTCTTTTGCATGTCATCAAAAGAAGCCCCCTTTAATAGAAGTTCATTAAAGAAATAAATTAGATTATCCATTATTTCAAATATACTAATGGTAACTATATTCGATAATTTACTTGTCTTCATACCATAAGACTTCATTTTCTCTATATATCCAAAATTTGATTCAGTACAGTAAACTTTTAGTATTTTTGATACTTGAACATCATATCTAAATATTATATTCACAAGTTCAGTTACTTTACTGAGTAGTATATCTGTATATCTTTGAAGTTCAATTATTTTAAGCCCGGATAATGGAACACCTTTTTTAATTTCAAACTTTGTATATAATTCATCTTGAGCTTCCCGACTAATTATATCACCAGAATTATACTTCTCTAAAAAAACTAATTTTTCAATTTCATTTTTTGATAGAAAATTAGGATCAAATTTTTGGGGTCTAAGAATGTGATTTGATGTATCTATCTCATTGTCGTTTAGTTTGGTCCAATACAAATAGTGTCCATTATCTGTAAATGCTATTCCATAACTATGATGTAATGTCTTCAATTCAGGGATTTTTTTATATAACTCATTAGTGTAACTCATTTAAAACACCTTCTTCATAGCTTGATCTGCAAGTTCTTCATTTAAGCTCTTTAAATACTTCTGAGTAGTTTCAATCTTAGAATGTCTTAGGGTTTGCATCAGCTCATAAATACCTAAACCAGATTGGACGGCATGTTGAGCAAAGGAATGACGGGAAACATGAAATGAAACTTTTGTATTAATTTTTGGTGCAATAAGCTCACCTTTGTCTATTTTCTCATTCAATAAGTTAACAATAGAGCTTAGGCTTTTATTAACCATTACATTTTTCGAGCTAATCTCTTTCCTCAATTGAATAGGATCATCATACTTTTTATAACTATTCAAGAAAGGAAATATGAAATGATGATCTTCTCCAGAGTAATTAGATAGTAGATCTTTTTGAAATTGGTTTAACTCAGTACTAAAAGACTTTTCATTTTTATTCATTTGATAGTATAAACGACCGTCTTTAACATTACTCCATTTTAGACAGCAGATATCTCCAAACCTTATCCCGGCGCTGTAAAAGCTAAATAAGAAAGCATTTCTAGAATCCGATAACCATGTTTTTGGTTTTAGGTCCAACTTCTCAATTCCTCGAATCTGTTCCAGGGAAAGCTTTGTTTTAGGAGGTGGATTATTATTGGTAACCATATCAAAATTCAGGAACGGGTCGATATGAATTAAGTGATTACTTATAGCCCGTTTAATCACTTTCTTAATTGGCTGAAAAGTTTTTTTGACAGTTGAGGCTTTATTTTTGTGTTTTTGAATCAGGAAGTCTTGAAAAGCAGTTAAGTATTCAGAATCAATTTCACTAAATGGTAGAAATCGTTGCTCTTCAAACTCTTCAATTTTATTAAATGCTACCGTTCCTTGAACATGTTGAGAATGTTTACCGGTTCTTAATTTTTCATCTAAATATTCCTTTGCATAAGTAAAGAAGTCAGTTTCTTCGATTGATTTGATTCTCTCCTTAATTGCTTTTGCATTATCCTTTCCATAAAGACTAAGTTCAGCTTGTGCTTTTTCAGCTTCTTTAATTTTATTCTTTAGTATCTGGTTTAATGCTCTAAAGTTTTCATGACTTTTACGAATGACTTCTTTCTCCTCATTCCAGTTCTTTACATCTATCGACACACCAGTACTCATGTACTTATGTTTTCGGTTAGATGTTATTCTTAGATATATTGGACAGGCACCATTTTTAAGTTTAAAATCTTTTCTTAGAAAGAGATGTATAGAGGTAGACAATTTTTCAGGTAATAGAATGGATGTTTTACTGTGAAACAAATGTAAAACAATAATCTGATTTAGTCACTCTTATATAATAATCTAATATCACTTTTTAAAGCCATATTCATCTAATTTTAGTATCATTTCACTAATTATGGGAAAAGAAGTGCTTCTAGTTGTAATCCAACCCGGGGAGCAAAAAGCCAATCAGTGTTTACTGGTTGGCTTTTTTATTTTCTAGTATCGGTTAATCCGTTTATATACTCAAATCATAGGTCTTTTAACTTTCCAAGACAAAGATTTTAATATTAAATCAAAAAGGACTAATAGAGAGATGACCAATAATTTCTAAAGCAGATTCTATATTGGGTATGGAAAAAGAATTTTATTAGTTTACTTAGGTAGTGAAAAGTGTAACCACTCAAGTGAAACTAAAATTATTCAAAGCGATGTAATCTAAATATGCTTAAGATTCACCCTTCTTATAATATCATAGGATTATTCTCAAATATATTACGCTTTCTTAGATATCCATTCCCACCCCCAAGCCGCTCTTTAAAAAAATTTATTTCGATTATAATATTTGGACTCTCATGTACTGGTTTCATAATACTTTTCAATCCATTTGATATTGCTGAATATGCACATCTTTTTAAAATAAAAATGATCCTCATTTTACAAGGGCTGGTTTTTTCTTTTTCCATCATATTCATGGATTTGGTTATGCCAATAATCATTCCTTACATTTTTAAAAAATGGAATGTTTGGAAAGCTCTTCTCTGGTATTCGCTGATAATAATTTTTTCGAGCTTCATCAATTTTCTATACAAGAGCTATTGGAATGATTTTTACGATTTTAAACTAGATGAGTTCTTTAATGTTTTATACAGTACAAGCGTGATTGGTATTCCAATTGCATTGGTTTTTCTTGGAGTATATCGTTTTTTCAATAAAGGGCAGATCCCAAAACTTATTGATAACAATGATTCTCTAATAAAAATGGAGAATGATCAGGACTTTAAAATTGACCTAAATAGCATTCTTTATATTAGCAGTAATGACAATTATGTAAATATCCATTACTTAAAAAATGGAGCAAAACAGAAGGCTATATTTAGAACCACATTAAAGAGTATAGAAAAACAAATTGTATATCCATTCTCTCCGATCCTTAGATGCCATCGACAATTTTTGATTAATAAAGAACATTTTGAAATTGAAAAAGCTAGTAGTAGATCAATTACCCTTTCTCTTAAAATCTATACAGATAAGGTTGGTGTTTCATCAAAATATGTTCAGCTTATAAAAAAAGAGTTGGCTCATTCATAATAGAGAATTTCTAGTGGTTTCTAAAACAGTAGAAGTTACCCTAGCGATTAACCACAAATACCTGTTCATTCCCCACAAACTCGATTTAATTTTTTTCAAGTAGAGGTATGCTTTATTAAGTTAGGAAAAGAATTAATTACAATTCTTTATTAAAAAAGTATCGTGTAATCTTTGATAATAAACTGATGAATAAAAACTTTGCCCTTAGTCTAATATTTTTTTCGCTGCTGACTGTTTCTTGTGAAGCTCAAAACGCTACATCAAAAGTAGATGAATTAAAAATTGATACTACAATTAACTCTAAGTATATCTACGAATATGAGGGAACCAAATTTGTTCCACCAGAAGGTAAAACATTGCTAATTATGGGACAGACGGTAGATGACATAAACGAATATAAATCTAAATTTCCTGATGAAACTAATCCGGCAGGCTGGTCAGCTTATTGGGGAATACCAGAGTTTAGAGGGATTACAGAAATGTATAAAACCGGAAGTGGAGATTACCAAAATCATCAAATGCTTGTAGATAGATTTCCCAATTCAATAATCCATAGTGCAATGTGGATGTCAGGTAATTGGAATGTTGCTCAGAATACAGCCAATGGTCAATATGATAAAATCATCAAGCAATATAGTAAGTGGGCAAAAGAAATTAATCGTCCAATTTTTCTGCGCATCGGATATGAGTTTGATGGACCTCATAATCTATTAGAACCAAGAGAATATGTTAAGGCTTACAAACGAATTGTAGATATAATGAGAGGAGAAGGGGTTGAAAATGTAGCATTTGTTTGGCATTCTTATGCTGCGCCAACCTACAAAAATTATCCCATTTCAGATTGGTACCCGGGTGATGAATATGTAGACTGGATCGGTATTTCGGTTTTCTTTCAACCTTATCATGGGGTTGATTTAAACCCAGAAGGAAATGCCGTGCTTGATTTTGCAATTGAACATAAAAAGCCTGTTATGATTGCGGAAAGTAACCCTGTATTAGGAATAGAAAAAGAAGACAATGAAATTTGGGATACATGGTTTACTAACTTCTTCTCAATGACCTATAATAAAAATATCAGGGCTATAGCTTTTATTTCAACAGACTGGAAAAAATTAACTATCCCTGGGTTAGATGAATGGAGGGATTCAAGATTATTTAATAATGAAGAAGTTGCTAAGAATTGGTTTACTGAAACAGATAAATCCCGTTATTTAAAACAATCATCCAACTTATTTGAACAGTTAGGGTTCAGTGATGAATAAGAGTTAGGAAGAAAAATCATGAAAAAAAAAGAACTTTTGGTAAATAATAGTTTTAAGGATTCTGTCAAAAATTTCTTCTTTATAAACATAGTATTAAAAATTTGTGTAGTTGCTCTAACTGCTTTCTTATTATTATTTGCCTGTTCAGATGATTACGAAAAACCGTTTCAGTCTATTCTGGGCAATAAACTACCTGAAACCGGTTATGATGCACCAATTTCATATCCTGGTTATGCACTAGCATGGTCTGATGAGTTTGAAGGAAATGTGCTAAACCTCGATAATTGGAATTATGAGCTTGGAAATATTGATCCATATGGTAATATCGGTTGGGGCAATAGTGAGCTCCAATTATATAAAAAAGAAAATATAGCCGTTAAAGACGGTTATTTAACTATTAAGGCAAGAAGGGAAGCTAACGGTACCTACACATCAGGTAGAATTAATACACGAGATAAACAAGAGTTTAAATATGGAAGAATAGATATAAGAGCTGCGTTACCAAATCAAAAAGGTATGTGGCCAGCAATTTGGATGTTAGGGGAGAATCATTTAGAAAGTGGTTGGCCAAATTGTGGAGAGATAGATATCATGGAAGCTTTTATTGCAGGACCTGAGACTGCAAATCAAATTAAGAGTAACGCCTTTTGGGGAACTACTTTTCCTGCAGCAAATGCTCCAAGTCCTTTTTATAGGTTGCAAAGCGGTGACTTTTCAGATGAATGGCATGTTTTTTCATTAGAGTGGGATGAAGATATACTCAAATTTTTTGTGGATGGTAAACCGCATTACCAATTAGTTATTAATGAAGAGCTTGGTGCACAATTCAGGAATAAATTTTTCTTCATCCTGAATGTTGCGGTTGGAGGTAATCCTGTTCCATCTCCCGATGCAACCACAGAATTTCCACAAAGGATGTTCGTGGATTATGTAAGAGTTTATCAAAAGTCTTGAAAGAGTATTTTCTTGAAATTCTTTTCCTATTCATGAAAAAACTGAACGATAAAATAGAAGGTTTTTTACGAAAATATTTGCTTTCCCATGGGGAAAATTTATATGAACATTCATCACCATAGTTTTAAAAGTAGAAGAATTACATGTTGTATATAGTAGGTGGAGCATCAAGAGCAGGTAAAACAATGATCGCAGAAGAATTATCAAAGGTTAAAGGAATCCCGTACCTATCTCTTGATTGGATTATGATGGGTTTCACTAATGGAATCCCTGAATATGGAGTACATGATAAATTATTTCCAGATGAAATTGCTGCCAGACTGTGGAGTTTCTTCAAAGCAATGTTCGGGAATATGCTGGCTTTTGATACAGATATTATAATTGAAGGAGAAGCAATTCTACC
>CAYGNU010000105.1:0-10404 GCA_964351175.1 uncultured Roseivirgaceae bacterium
GCCGTATATAGTGAAGATCAAATAAAAGACTATTCCAAAAACAAAGGAACTTTTGTTAATTATCTGGGGGAATTTATTCAGAAATTCGAAGACCAGTTTACACAGATGTCACCAGCAGCACTGGAAAAAGCCTTAGATCAACTTTTTTTTGAGGAGTTGATCAATCAAGATGAGTTTCTGAGCTCGTATTTCCATTTTGAAAAAGAATTAACGGACCTTTTTGCCTCTTATAATTATTCCCATTTCGACATCTTAACCCTTGAGCCTGAGGTTTCAAATGCGCAATTTTTACAACTAGGGAAAGGTAAATCAATTCCTGCAGCACTGCTGCGTAGCTATCCTTACCTAGAAGAAATTAGCGAGGCAGTAGCCGCTCAGCAGCCGCAAGAAATTCAGTACCTGCGCAATCGAATAAAGTGGGATTATTTAGAAAACACAAAAGGATTTTTCGGTCGGGAGCAGGTATTTGTTTACACATTGAAACTGATGATGGCTTATCAAGCACAATTACTTGATGCTGAAACAGGACGTGCTCGCTTCGAAATACTCAAGAAAAATACTAAAAATAGAATGCAATTACCTCAAACTCAACCCACATGACAGAAGGAAAAGTAGTTGGTGTAGTAGCCAATTTGATATTTATAAAATCTGAAGATGCAGTAACTCAAAATGAGATCTGTCTTGTTCATAGTGAAGGAAAAGAACTTAAGGCCGAGGTTATTCGGATAAAAGATGATATAGCCTATGCTCAGCTCTTCGAATCGAGTCAAACCATAAAAATGGGTTCTAAAGTGGTCTTTACCGGTCAGATGTTGGAAGTAGAACTGGGGCCTGGCATACTTTCTAAGCGTTATGATGGTTTGCAAAATGACCTGACTAAGATGGGCGGGTTATTTATTGATATGGGTGAAGCTACAGCACCGCTGGATGAGGATGTTTTATTCTCTTTTAAGCCATTGGTAAAAGAAAATGATATAGTTCAGCCAGGCGATTGGTTAGGGAGTGTGCAAGAAAACTGGATAGATCATAAAATAATGGTGCCTATCAACTTCAAAGGGGTTTTTAAGGTCAAGTCTGTGGCTAAGCATGATGACTATAAAATAGCTGATACCATGGCAGTGCTTATAGCTGAAAATGGTGAAGAGCATATAGTGACCATGAAGCAAAAATGGCCCGTGAAGCTCGCCATGAGAGGGTTTAAAAATAAGATGCGTCCCTATAAAATATTGCAAACAGGACTTAGGGTCATGGACACCTTTAACCCTATAGCAGAAGGGGGAACCGGTTACATACCAGGTCCTTTTGGAACTGGAAAGACCGTATTACAGCAGGCCATTGCAAAAAATAGTGAAGCTGATATTGTAATCATAGTGGCTTGTGGCGAGAGAGCAAATGAGGTGGTGGAGATATTTACAGAATTTCCTGAATTGAAGGATCCGGTAACTGGCAGGAAACTAGACGAAAAAATTACTATTATTTGTAACACCTCCAACATGCCTGTAGCGGCTAGAGAAGCATCTGTTTATGTAGGTATGACCCTTGGAGAATATTATAGGAATATGGGTTTGAAAGTGCTTATACTAGCAGACTCTACCTCCAGATGGGCGCAAGCATTGCGTGAGATGTCTAATCGAATGGAAGAACTGCCAGGGCCAGATGCTTTTCCTGTAGAGCTGCCAGCCACTATCGCTAACTTTTACAGCAGGGCAGGGTTGGTAGAACTCAACAATGGACAAAGAGGATCTCTGACATTCATTGGCACTGTTTCACCAGCCGGAGGTAATTTTAAAGAACCAGTGACTGAATCTACCAGTAAAGTAGCCCGGTGTTTTTATGCACTCTCTCAAAAGCGCGCAGATGCCAAACGCTATCCGGCCATCGATTCTCTAGCTTCCTATTCCAAATATATGGACTATCCGGAATTCATAGCTAATTCAGACGCTACCATTCAAAAAGACTGGGCGCAATTGGTTTCTAAGACTAAAGACTTGGTAAGAAACGGCATTGAGGCGCGTGATCAAATTAATATACTGGGAGATGATGCTGTGCCCATTTCTTATCACATCAGCTTTTGGATTAGCGAACTGATTGATTTTGGTTTGATACAGCAAGACTCGTTCGATGATGTGGATATGAATACGCCTCTAAAGCGCCAGCAGTATATGCTTAACAAGGTAATGGACATAGTAAATACAACATTCGATTTTTCAAGCTTTGAAGAGGTGTCTGTCTTTTTCAAAAAACTGATTAACCTGATCAAACAGATGAATTATTCTGAATTTGAATCAAAAGAATTTAAAAGCCACGAAGAGGAATTGAGTGCCATTCTTTCAGAAGAAAAGAGTACTGAAAAAACTGAACTAACTGAAATATGAAAACCAAAGCATTTCAGCGTATTTATACTAAAATAGCCAAGATTACAAAGGCGACTTGTGAAATTAGCGCTACCGGAGCACGCTATGGAGAACTAGCGTGGGTAAATGATCGCCCTGCACAGGTCATAGGGATACGGGGAGATGACGTAACCCTTCAGGTGTTTGCAGGTACAGAGGGCATTTCTTCTAGCTCAGAGATAGTATTTTCTGGACGGCCCCCGCAGTTAAAGGTTAGTGAATTGCTCGCTGGGCGGTTTTTAAATGCCTACGGACAGCCAATTGATGATGGACCAGAATTAGTAGGTGAGGAGCGGTTAATAAAAGGGAGTGCGGTTAACCCTGTTAGAAGAGCTAAACCTTCTACACTATTGGCAACAGGAATAGCGGGCATAGACTTAAACAATACGCTGGTAACCGGCCAGAAAATTCCCTTTTTTGCTGATCCTGACCAACCATACAATCAGATATTGGCGGAAGTCGCCATGCGCGCGAAAGCAGATAAAATTATCCTTGGCGGAATGGGTTTATCCAATGACGATTACCTGTTCTTCAAAAGCACATTTTCTGATGCGGGAGTTCTTGATAAGATCGTATCATTTATAAACACTTCTGAAGATCCCCCTTTAGAACGGTTATTAATCCCTGATATGGCTTGCACAGCGGCTGAGTACTTTGCCAATGATAAAAAGCAAAATGTGCTGGTTTTACTTACCGACATGACCCTTTTTTCTGACGCATTGGCAATTGTGGCTAATAAAATGGATCAAATTCCTTCTAAAGATTCTATGCCCGGCTCACTTTACAGTGAATTGGCAAGTATTTATGAGAAATCTGTTCAGTTTGTTCATGGTGGTTCGATCACCATTATAGCTGTAACTACACTAAATGAAGGCGATATAACCCATGCTATTCCTGACAATACTGGCTATATCACAGAAGGTCAATTGTTCTTAAAACATGATACCGACATCGGAAAAGTAATTATTGACCCTTTCCGAAGCCTGTCCAGATTAAAACAAAATGTAATTGGCAAGAAAACGCGAGAGGACCATCCGCAAGTGATGAATGCTTTAATTAGGCTATATGCCGATGCTGCTGAAGCCAAGACTAAACGTGAAAACGGATTTGATCTTAATGACTATGATGAAAGATGTTTGGCATTTTCTAAAGAGTATGCACTTCGCCTTTTAGCGGTGGATATTAATATTTCGATAGATGAAATGCTAGATACTGGTTGGGAATTATTGATGAAATACTTTGAACAATATGAAGTGGGGATTAAAGAGCAGCTGACGAAAAAATATTGGAAAAAACAAGAAGGTAAAATGGTTAAAGAAAAGTAAGCAAATAGATGCCTATTAAATTCCACTATAACAAAACAACCATCCAACAATTTGGTAAGCAGTTGGCTATTCGCCAAAGGGCATTACCTATTTTAAAGAACAAAGAAACCGCGCTTCGCCAGGAAGAAAAGAAATGTGGTAAGGAGCTACAACTACTCCTAGAGCACAAGGAAGAACTTTCTAAAGAACTTGAAGCATACCAAGGTTTTTGGAACCAGTTACCTAATGTTTTGTCATTGGATAGCGAAGCCACTCATTATAAAAAGGTAGTAGGGGTAAAGGTTCCTGAGGTGGCGAGTATATCTTTTTCTCTGGCTGAAATTGCTTGGTGGAATTATCCAGCATGGGTGCCTTCTGCTATTGATATATTAAAGCGCAGTATTACATTGGATATCAAGTTGAAGGTGAAGTCTAAGCAAATAGATTTACTGAAAACAGCAAGAAAAAAGACTACCCAAAAGGTAAACTTATATGAGAAGGTTCAAATACCTGAATATGAAGCTGCCATCATGAAAATAAAGCGATTTTTAGAGGATAAGGAAAATATATCTAAAGCAGCTCAGAAGATAGTTAAAAAACGACAGGAGCAAGATATCACTGTATGAAAGAGTTCTTTAAAAAAATAGAAATACTAGTGCATCATCGAGATAAATCGATGATTGTCAATGGTCTTCAAGATCTTGGGGTAGTGCATTTAGAACTTAACGATGACTATCGAAATGAACCTATCGACGCGCTGGAGGCCAAAAAAAGTCTATTGATAAAGGCCAGTGAAATAATAGGCAAACATAAGGGTGTAAAAAATAAGCCAGAAGATATAAAATCAGCTAATAAGCTCGCAATTGATGAGATTGCATCTCAAATTTTAGCAATCAACGAACAAAGTGAGCAGGATAAGCAGCAGCTTGAATCGCTCAAAAAGACTAAATGGAAATATGAACTGTTAGGTGAATTCGATGAGGATAAACTATATAAAATTAAGCAATCGGGAGTACATCTAGCCATTTACACCTCTGACCGAAAACAGTATAGTCAGTACAACTTTGAAAATCTTGTTTGTGAACCCATTTCAGAAACTAAAGACAAGATTTATTTTGCCGTGCTATCTTCAACCGAATCAGTAGAGCTGCCTTTTGAAGCCATACAATTACCGAAGAAAAGCTTAGTGGAAGTCAGCGCAGAAGAAAATGAAATAAAGGATCGGCAACAGCACGTCTCCGAAACCCTGGATAGTTATGTTCCCTATTTAAATAAAATAGCTGACGAAATAGAATTATTAGACAATCAGGTAAAACTTCTAAAGGCAGACGGAAGCTTTTTAGCGTATGGAGATGGCGCTATATTGTACCTTTCTGGGTGGTATCCTCAAACTGAAAAGATCAAAATTGAAGAATTTATTGCTCACAAAAATTTGTCCTTTAAATTGTCTGAGCCAACGGTCCGTGATAACGTGCCTGTGCTTCTCAATAATCTCAAATACCCCAAATTATTTGAAAGCATAACGGGCATTTTTCAACTTCCATCTTATTATGAAATGGACTTAACACCATTCATTGCTGTTTTTTACCCAATTCTCTTTGCTTATTGTCTTGGTGATGCTGGGTATGGATTAATACTACTTTTAGCTTCAGTTATAGGCTGGTTTACATTTTTAAACCAATCTAAAAACATGGCAGTTTTGGGAGTTATTTTAGGGTCATTCACGACCCTCATGGGATTGGTAAAGTCAGGTAGCATTTTCGGAATGCCTATTATCACTGAAGAGCCCAACGCCTTTTTCGCGTACCTGTCTCAATTCGTTCTTATTCCCGATGATCGCGGAGTGGTTTTTAATGCGTTCAACGTAGCCCTTATGATAGGTGTTGTCCAAATTTTGGTGGGTATTATAATATCAATAGTTAATAAAATTAGGTATCAGAGTTGGCTGGCAAGCTTGTCTCAAATTGGTAAATTATTCATTGTAGTGAGTCTAATATGGATGTTTTTAGCCGATATGCAACATGTTATGGCACTTCAGCCTTTGGGTCAGCTAAGGGTTATTTTACTCATTATGGGAGTAGCGCTGGTCATGTTCTTCCACGATCTTTCTGTCTCCATTACTAAAAGACCATTTACAGGCATTTTGCCCCTGTTTTTTATTGCTACAGGCATTTTGGGTGACGTGCTGTCATATGTCAGGCTATTTGCTTTGGGCGTTGCTTCTTCTGTATTAGGCTTAGTGGTCAATCAAATTGGCATGCAAATAATGGAAGGAGCCTGGTGGCAATTAATATTGGGCATCCTATTTCTTCTCATCGGTCATAGTCTGAATCTGGCATTAGCCACTTTAGGAGCATTTGTTCACCCACTAAGACTCACTTTTGTAGAGTTTTATAATAATGCTCAATTTGAAGGAGGAGGAAGAGCCTATAAGCCTTTTAAAAAATCAAACGTATCATCTTAAAAAAACATCAATGGAAACTTTACCCCTTACACTTGCTTTTATTGGAATCGGTTTATTAGTTGGACTTTCTGGCTGTGGTAGTGCCATGGGCACCGCCATTGGAGCCATGTCCACAGTAGGCGCATTAAAAAAACGTCCAGAAGCCTTTGGTTCCTATATCGTGTTGAGTGCATTACCAGGAACTCAAGGGCTATATGGCTTTGCCGGATTCTTTATTCTACAAGACCTGATCAGCCCAGAAATGACACTACTACAAGGAGCCGGGATACTTGGCGGTGGATTGGCATTGGGTTTGGCAGGACTCATCTCCGGAATGTATCAGGGTAAAGTCTGTGCAAATAGTATTGATAGTATTGGTTCTGGAAACGATGTTTTTGGACGTGCTTTGATTTTGGCAGTTTTTCCAGAACTCTATGCAATTATTGCATTTGCTTCATTATTTCTTATTCGAGGAATATTATAAACCAAATCCAAAAAAGAATGACAGAGACAAATTATGAACCTTACAAAGTAGCCCTAGTCGCTTTAGACCTAACAAAGATGGATGATCACCTCATCCGTTATACTGCGATGATCAGTAAAATACTGCAACTTGAACGCATCTTCTTTGTTCATGTTACCAGAAGCTTGCATTACCCCAAAGACCTCCTGAAAGAGTACCCAGGCCTCTTGGAGCCATTAGATGACAGCATTGAAAATGAGATTAATGCAAAAGTAGAACATTACTTTGTTGAATCAGAAATAGAAACCCGCTGTCTCGTCAGAGAAGGGCACCCGATAGAAAAAATTCTAAAATTAAGTAAAGCCAAAGATGCAAACCTAATCATCATGGGGCGTAAAAATAGCCTGGAGGGTTCTGGTATCGTAGCAAGCAAGATTGCCAGAAAATGTCCGTGTTCACTTTTGCTCGTAACCACTAATTCTTCCTCATCTACCGACAAGCTGTTAGTTCCTGTCGATTTTTCTCACCATTCTGCCTTGGCAGTAAATATGGCTTTGGGTATAGGTAAAACTTCTAAGGGTCACCTTGAAGCGATTCATGTTTATGGCGTGCCCGTTGGTTATCACAAAACAGGCAAGTCATATGATGAATTTGCTGCTATTATGAAAACTCATTCAGAGAAGTGCTATAAGACTTTTATACAAGAACACGGTTTACCATCTGATATTTCATGTGAGTACCTACTGACAGATAATGGAAAATATCCAGAGTTGATCTATGATTATGCAGAGAATAATGACATCGATTTAATCATTATTGGTTCCAAGGGGCGTACAGGTATATCCGCTATTTTAATGGGGTCTGTAGCTGAAAAACTAGTTTATATTGACAGCCATATTCCTGTTTTGATCGTGAAAGAAAAAGATGAGAATATGGGTCTTTTTGATGCACTCATGAAAATATAAAATTGAATAAAGCGAAAGTTTGCTGAACTGCGGCAAAAAGTAAATACAGGTGACCTCCATATCGAAAAAATGGTGATTACATCAATAAAGAAAAGATGAAAAACTCTATTGGAATTATAGGAATGGGTTGGGTTGGAAGCAGCGTAGCCATTTCTATACTACAAAAGGGAATATGTGAAGAGCTACTGCTCAATGACATTCAACCAAACATTGCTGAAGGTGAAGCCATGGACTTAAACCATGGGTCTTCCTTTTTTCCTTCTGCCAAAGTAAAATCTGTTTCTATCAAAGAAATGGTAAACTGCAGAGCCATTGTCATTACCGCAGGAAGACATGGTAAACCTGGAGAAAGTCGACTCGACTTGCTCCGTGAAAATGCAAATATAGTAGACGAAATTTCATCACAGTTGATCGGTTTTTCTGGTATTCTTATTATCGTGGCCAATCCCGTGGATGTGCTTACTCATTTTTATCTGAAGTCTACAGGATTGGAACCTTCTCGGGTAATTGGTACTGGTACGATGCTAGATACAGCGAGATTACGTGAAATGATTGGAAACGAGCTTAAAGTAGATTCTAAATGTATTCATGCCAATGTAATAGGGGAGCATGGTGATTCAGAGGTAGTATTGTGGTCCGGTGCGCAGATAGAAGGTATAGATATAGCTGATTGGGAGGGATGGAATACTGATGTTCAGTCTAAAATTTCACATTGGGTAAAAATAGCTGCACAGGAAATTATTAAGCGAAAAGGTGCAACAAATCATGCTATCGGACTAGTGACAGCTACTTTACTAAAATGGATTTTTAGAGGAGAGCGAAGGGTAGTGAATCTCTCCAGTTTGATTCAAGGAACCTATGGGTTGTTCGATGTTTCACTGTCTCTGCCCTGTTTAATCTCTAGAGATGGAATAGAAAAGGTGCTAGAAGTAAAAATAAGCGATGATGAACGTGATAAATTATTGACCTCTTCAGAGGTCATTAAAAAAGCCATTCAGTCTGTTTAACTTTTAAAATAATGTTATAAATGAATATCTTCTTTCGCAAAAGTATTTTAGCTGCCAGTGGCCTCTTCTTATGCATTTTCATGGTAGTGCATTTATCTGCGAATTGTATCTTGTTGCTTCCTGAAGATATTTCAAGGAGCATGTACAACACCTATTCTACCACTCTCAGAGAAAGTCCGTTAATTAAGATAATTGCTTATGTATTGTACCTTTCTATCATTCTGCATATAGTTTATGCAGCAATTATCACTTACCAAAATAGGAAAGCAAAACCTACTGCTTACTTATTAAATAATAGCAGTGAAAATAGCTCGTGGTCCTCCCAAAATATGGGCTTTTTAGGAATATTAGTTTTGATATTTTTAGTAGTTCATCTAGGTAATTTTTGGGCCAGAATAAAATTGGGCATTGGAGAGAAAGTAGCGATTGATGATCTTGGAAATTTGGACGTTTATGATGTAACCGTCCAGCTATTTCAAAATCCATATTACGTTGTTTTTTACTCCGTTTTAGCCATTCCGCTTGGTTTTCACCTTCACCATGGTTTTAAGAGTGCCTTCAAGTCATTGGGATTTTATCATCAGAGAGGTTTGAAAATTTTGTCCGAAATTTCTCTAATCTATGCGATTCTTATGTCTTTAGGGTTCGGAATCATCCCGATTATTGTCTTTCTAAAATAGATCAGCTATGAAATTAGATGCAAAAATACCAAAAGGTAAGCTAGAAGATAAATGGCGTAACTATCAGGCAACTAGTCAATTAGTAAATCCAGCAAACAGAAAGAAACTAAATATCATTGTTGTTGGCTCAGGGCTAGCAGGGGCAGGTGCAGCCGCTACTCTTGCTGAGTTAGGCTATGATGTAGATTGTTTTTGTTATCAAGACTCAGCCCGCAGGGCTCATTCTGTAGCTGCTCAAGGTGGAGTGAACGCTGCCAAAAATTATCAGCATGACGGAGATAGCGTATGGCGCATGTTTTATGATACCTTAAAAGGAGGTGATTTTCGCTCCAGAGAAGCAAATGTGTATCGCTTGGCGGAACTTTCCGCTCCTTTAATCGATCATTTTACCCAACAAGGGGTTCCATTTGCCAGGGAATATGGGGGTGTATTAGCCAATCGAAGCTTTGGTGGTGTTCAGGTAGAACGCACCTTTTATGCGAGAGGTCAAACAGGTCAACAATTGCTTTTAGCTGCGTATTCTCAGCTTTATAAGATGGTGCGCAGTGGAAAAGTAAAAATGCACACTCGCAGTGAAATGTTGGATTTGGTGGTGATTAATGGTGCTGCCAAAGGTATTATTGTAAGGAATTTAGTAAGTGGTGAAATCAAACGATTTGCTGGCGATGCAGTGGTATTGGCTACAGGCGGCTACTCAAGGGGATTTAGACTCTCCACATTAGCGATAGGCTGTAATGGTAGTGCCATTTGGAAAGCACATAAGAAGGGAGCCTATTTTGCGGCTCCTTGTTTTACTCAAATACACCCAACGGCTTTACCGCAATCAAGTGAATCCCAGTCCAAGCTTACATTAATGTCAGAATCGTTGCGTAATGATGGTCGAATTTGGGTGCCTAATAAAAAAAATGACCAAAGACCTGCCAATGAAATACTAGAAGATGAGCGGGATTATTACCTTGAAAGACGCTATCCAAGTTTCGGAAACCTGGCACCAAGAGATATTGCATCAAGAGCTGCTAAAGAGCGAATAGATGAAGGTTATGGAGTGGGAAGACTCAAAAATGCAGTGTATCTTGACTTTACGCATGCTATCGCACGGCTCGGACTAGATGTTATAAAAGATCGGTATGGCAACTTGTTCGATATGTA
>CAYGNU010000106.1:0-10371 GCA_964351175.1 uncultured Roseivirgaceae bacterium
AATAAGCGCGGTCTTTCCTTCTAATAATTTCATGTGATTTATTGCGTTTTGATTACCCAAAGAAAATAAAACTATTTGCTACAGCAAAGTAAAATCTGAAGTCATACTGAGCTTGTCGAAGTATATTCTAACAAAGTCACATTTCTAGAGGCTCAATGTGATAAGGTAAATTTTTTTCTAAACCCATTTACATTAAATTTGCCATCCCATAAATTAAGTAAAGAACTAACTAGATATAACATGGCTAATTCATATGATTTAATAGTATTAGGAACAGGTCCCGGTGGTTATGTAGCGGCAATTCGAGCTTCTCAGCTTGGGTTGAAAGTAGCGGTAGTGGAGAAGGAATCGCTTGGCGGAATCTGCTTGAACTGGGGTTGTATACCTACCAAAGCTTTATTAAAAAGTGCTAATGTATTTGAATATATTCAGCATGCCAGTGATTATGGTATCACTGTTAAAGGTGCTGATGTAGATTTTACTGAGGTAGTGAAGCGTAGCCGTGGTGTTGCTGATGGTATGAGTAAGGGTGTTCAGTTTCTATTGAAGAAAAACAAAATCGATGTGATCATGGGTTTTGGAAAATTGAAGGCAGGAAAGAAATTAGAAGTTAAAGATGACGCAGGTAAGACAGAAACTTATTCTGCAGAACATATAATTGTAGCAACAGGCGGCCGCTCAAGAGAATTGCCGACCATGCCTATAGATAATAAAAAAATCATTGGCTACAGACAAGCCATGGTCATGGAAAAAGCACCTAAGAAAATGGTGATTGTTGGTTCTGGAGCTATCGGTGTAGAATTTGCCTATTTCTACAATGCCATGGGTACTGAAGTTACGGTGGTTGAATTTATGCCAAGAATTGTGCCTGTAGAAGATGAAGAAGTATCTAAAGCTTTAGAAAGAAACTTTAAGAAGTCAGGCATGAAAATTATGACTAGTGCTGAAGTAACTAATGTTGATACTAAAGGCAAAGGTTGTAAAGTTACTGTGAAGACTAAGAAGGGTGATGAAGTGATTGACTGCGATGTAGTATTATCGGCAGTTGGTGTTTCTACTAACCTTGAAGGTATTGGTCTTGAAGATATAGGTGTTGCTACTGATAAAGGAAAAGTGATTGTTGATGACTATTACAAGACAAATATCCCAGGTATTTATGCTATTGGAGATATCGTTCACGGACCTGCTTTGGCACACGTAGCTTCGGCAGAAGGCATTACTTGTGTTGAGAAAATAGCAGGACATAGCCCTGAGCCTATTGATTATAACAACATACCAGGATGTACTTATTGTAGTCCAGAAATTGCATCAGTAGGATACACTGAAGAAAAAGCCAAAGAAGCGGGTTATGAGTTGAAAGTTGGAAAATTCCCATTCTCGGCTTCCGGCAAGGCAAGTGCAGCAGGAGCTAAAGACGGTTTTGTGAAGTTGATATTTGATGCTAAATATGGTGAATTATTAGGCGCACATATGATTGGCGCTAATGTAACAGAAATGATTGCTGAGATTGTAGCCATTAGAAAATTAGAAACTACTGGCCACGAATTGATCAAAACAGTTCATCCACATCCTACTATGTCAGAAGCGATTATGGAAGCAGCGGCAGCAGCTTATGATGAGGTGATACATATCTAGTAGATAAGTAACAACTTATAAGATATAAGACATAAGACATAAGACATAGGAGTTAGGGTTATTACCTTAATTCCTATGTCTTTTTTTATTTCATTAATTAAAGTAATCTACTACCCGTTTCACCGAAACCTCTGGCGTTGATGGCGTGAATTCAAACCTTCTATTGAATTTACTACTGTCGAAATAATAGTCTCGATCATATTGATAAGCCATTTCTTTAAGTTCTTTAAGAACAGGCATAAAAGCCCCTAAGATGCCCATCATCCATAATGGCATTGCTCTGCCTTTAGCAGGCACCTTCATTTCTTTAGCAAATAATTCAATCCACTGCATAGCGGTAAGTGGAGTAGGGTCAGTTGGTAAATGCCAAACTTCACCAAATGATGTTGCTGCATTACCTAACATGGCCGTTCCAACGGCTGCATCAATTGTATCTGTAAAAGAGTGAATCATATTTAATGACGCAAACCAATCAGCCTTTTTGCCTTTGGCCATATTTTTATAAATGGTCTCAGTAGGCACACTATTAATTGGGCCTATAAAATCTGCGGCTCTAGCTATTAAAGCCTGAATATCACCTTTTTCTTGCGCATTCATGACCATATTGGCTACCGCCTCTCGAACCCTGCCCTTGTCACTTGTAGGTCTGATAGGTGTCTTTTCTGTCATGTGTTTTAGAGAATCTCTATCATACATGTAGACATTATCAAAAAACACCAATTTAGCATTATGCACTTTACACGCTTCAATAGCATTTTTCATGACAATAGGCCATTGCTCTTCCCAAAGCTTGGTTTTATAAACGAGCCCAACAGTTAAATAAACAATATCAGAGCCTTCTACTGCCTTAATCACAGCATCTGTATTCAGTAGGTCTGCTTTGTGAATCAAGTCAGTCTCATTCACCTTTTTGGGGTTGCGTCCGACTAGTCTTATATCTTTTGTAAACTTTGGAAGAGCTTTGGTTAATTCCGTACCAATTGCCCCGCCAGCTCCTAGAATTGTTTGCATTTTAATAAGTCTTTAAGCTAATACAAGCTAACCATTATTTAGTTGAAATAAAGGTGTCTGGTATTATTTTACCTTCAGAGCAATAAAAAGAATAATTAGATTGCCCGTACCCTTCAACTTTTATGAAAGTAGGATCCTTCTTATTCCAAGTTGTAGAATGTTTTATTGTGTCACCTGTGGGAGCAAAATACACCTCGTTAATTAATGTATCATACCAATAAACAGCGGATCTAAATTGCTTGCCATTCGGATACCAGCTTTCACTTTGTTGATGTTTATATCCATTTTTTATTTTTGTTGTGGCGGCTATACTTCCCATATCAAAGTACTCCACTTTCAATTGCATGTTATTTCCTAAAGGTTTAATTTGAACAGAGTAATAATCTTTAATAAGTGATTTTCCTAAAGTAGAGGCTTGTTCAGTTGGAGTGAAAATAACATAGAACATAAGTGCAGAAAATAGTAATCCTAATAAGGCTATGAGTGCTATTTGTTTTATAAATACGCGTTCATTCCGAAGCTTCATTCTTTGATTTATTTCTAACAAATCTTCTTTTGAAGCAGACTTGTATCTATATACTCTTTTAACTTTGGATTGACCAAGGTTCTCTTTGAGAGTATCATATCCGCGCTTTCTCTTTAGTATTGCCCTATTATTTTTTAGGGTATTGATCATTGCCTGAAGTGATCCGAATGCTCCTCCCGCCATAGTGTAAGTTTTAATTATCAATTAATGAACTCAAACAATAATATGTAACTCACAGCATAATTATATCTTGTATACAATTTAAATTCAGTCCTTTGACCTCCTTTAACTCTCAGATTTTAAATAACTTTACTTTCCTTCACTATTTTTTATATATGATGATGACACGCAGACTATCCTTCACACTTTTTGTTTTCTTAATCTCTAGCCATGCTTTTTGTCAGGATGCTGATCCACTACAAGAAACTTATCAAAAGGCTAATACTAAACTTGAGGAAGGCGATTATCGAAATGCCATTCTTGACTACTCACAGCTGATTAATTCAAAATTTGCCAATGATGAAGTGTATGTGAAGCGTGGAATTGCTCACTTCAAAATGAAGGATTATGCCAAAGCGCAGGAAGATTTGGATAAAGCTGTAAAAGCCAGACAAAACTCTGCAGAGCTTTTTGGCTATTTGGGAATGACAAAATATGAGTTGAAAGACTATCAGGGTGCTGCATCAGATTTAGAAAAGGGAGTTTCTATGGGTTTTAAAGAAGCAGAAGGACTCTATAATCTTGGAAATGCCAAATTCAGAATAGAAAGTTATCAGGATGCCATAAAATACTATGATCAGGCTGAAGGTGCTGGGTTTACAGAAGCGGCACTTTTTAATAATCGTGGTAAGGCTAAATCTACATTAAAAAATTATGCTCCAGCAGTAGCCGATTATGACAAAGCACTGGCCGCTGACGCTAAATATGATAAGGCTTTAGAAAACCGAGCGGAAGCTAATTTTGAATTAAAAGACTGGGAAAGGACGGCCATAGATTATGCTGCTCTAATAAAATCAGGAAAGGTTGATGCAGAAAATTATGCACGACAAGGTGTTGCAGAATATAATTTAAAGAAACAGGATGAGGCCATTAAGAGCATGGAAAGTGCGCTGCAGCGTGGAAGTAAAATGGAAATTCTAAAGTTCTATTTAGGTGAGGCATATTTTGCCAAAGAAGATTATAAAAAGGCTGCGCAATATTATGATCAGGCTATGAGAGGTAAAGTGGAGGAGAAATCACTTCCTGTTCAGCTAAGCAAATGTTATTATTTATCAAAAAATTATTCAGCTACTGAGACTGCCGTTTCTGAAGCCATTAACAAGGGCAATAATGACAACGAACTTTACCTCTATCGTGGTATTGCACGCTATGAATTGAAAAATGAAGATGGTGCCTTAACTGACCTGAAGCAGGCTGTTGACAATGGTGCTAGTGATTACACTGCATTATATTATTATGGCAATCTTCAATTTAAGAAAGAAGAGTACCACTTAGCAGTTGGTGCTTATGATAAAGCTTTGGCGATACAAAGTGATGATGCAGTGATTTTTAACAATCGAGGAAAGGCACAATTTTTTCTAGAGCAATATAAAGAAGCAGTTGCTGATTTTAATAAGGCGCTAGAATTGAAACCCGACTATGACAAAGCTTTGGAAAACAGGGCTGAGGCATATTATTCGCTAAAAGACTGGCCAAATGTTAAAAGCGATTATGAGAAAGTAAAAGCAAGAGGCACTGTTGATGCTGTGGTGTTTGAACGCATTGGTTTAGCAAAATACTATATTGAAGATTATGAAGGGGCTGCTAATGACCTTAAGTCCGCTCTTCAAAGAGGTGCTGAAAATCCAGAGATAAATGAAGTTTTAGGTACTGCGCTCTATAAAACAAATAATTATAAAGAGGCGATTAACTATCTTTTGAAAGCTGCTGAAGCGAGTACTCCTTCTAAGGAGCTTGCTGAAATGACATGCATAGCAGCATATCAGACTAAGAATTATGGAAAAGCTGCCGAGTTAGCTACGCTGGCGATTGATGGTGGATCAACCAACAAAGAGCTATTTACCTACCGAGGTATTTCACGAGCAAATACAGGAGATGATACCGGGGCATTAGAAGATCTTAAGAAAGCCGCTGCCTCGGGCACGCAAGTTTATGAGGTTTATAGCCTTTTGGGTGATATGTATTACAAAGCGGATGACTATCAAAATGCAATCTCAACATACGATAAGGCTACTTCAATCAAAGCAGATGATTATGTAGTCTTTAATAACAGAGGTAAAGCGAAGATGATACTTAAAAATTATGCTGGCGCAGTGGAGGATTTCGATAAGTCATTGGCCATTAAAGGAGATTATGGAAGAGCATTATTAAACAGAGGTACCGCCAAGTATGAAATTAAAGATTTTTCGGGTGCAATAATAGACCTTGAGAAGGCCAAGGAAACAGCTGGCGAAAATAGAGATATCACTAAAATGTTGGCTTTAGCTTACTATCAGACAGGAGATAAAGCGCAGGCTAAAACTTATCTAGATAAGGCAATTGCTGCTAATGTTAATGATGGGAAAGTCTTTTTATACAGTGGATTAATAGCCTTTGAGGAAAAGGATTATGCCAAGACTGCTTCAAATCTTGATAACGCAGAGAAAGAAGGTGAAAATGAAGCAGAGCTTTATGAGAAGAGAGGACTATCAAAATTTGAGCAAAAGGATTATGCAAAGGCTTTGACAGATTTAAATAAAGCCACTATCTCAGGTGTTGATAATGGTAATGTATTTGCCAAAATTGGTATGGCGCATTACGAACTTAAAAACTTTCCAGAGGCTATTGAAAATTTGAATAAGGCCATTTCTAAAGGTACAGCCGATCAAGAGGTTTATTATAATTTGGGGAATGCACAATTCAGAACAGAGGACTACGCTGGCTCAGTGAAGTCATATGATCAAGCCATTGCTAAAGGCGCAAATGATGAACTGGTTTACAACAATCGAGGTAAAGCCAAAATGTTATTGAGTCAGACTAAAGAGGCTATAGCAGATTTTGACAAGGCGTTGCAGATAAAGCCAGATTATCAAATTGCTTTAAGAAATAGGGGTGCTGCAAAATATGAGACTGAAGATTATTCAGGAGCAATTGCTGATTTAAATAAGATTATAGCTACTGGTAAAGGTGAGAAAGAAGAGTATTTATACTTAGGCGTTTCAAAATTTAAAACTAAAGACTTTGATGGCGCTCTTGCTGATTTAGATCAGGCAAAATCTTTAGGCTCAAATGATAAGTTGCTTTATTATGGCATCGGTAATGCGCAGTTTATCAAAGGTGAATTTGAAGCAGCTATTCCGAATTTAGAGAAGGCAATTCAAATGGACGCTGCTGATAAGGAAACCTATTTGCATTTAGGTGATGCTAACTACAAGCTTGAGAAATATGCACCAGCAGCAACCAATCTACAGAAGGCTATTGACATGGGGGTAACAGATGCTGAGGCCTATCATAATTTAGGACATGCATTGTATGAAGGAAATAATTTTGAGGGGGCTATTGCCGCGTTATCGAAGGCCATTGAAGCCAATGCAACTTATGGATCAGCTTACTTTCATAGAGGAAATGCTAAATTCAGACAGAAAAATTATCAAGCAGCTATTAAAGATTATGATGAAGCCACTAAGAATGGCATTAGCAATCCTTTAATATTTAATAATAGAGGTAAGGCCTATCAGTTGTCAGATAATAATGAGTCAGCTATAGCAGATTTTGGAAAGGCAATTGATGCAGATGATACCTATGCCCGCGCTTATCAAAATAGGGGTGAAACCTACTATAAAATGGAGCAATTTGAATTGGCCATTAAGGATTTGGCAAAAGTTGAAAAGCTTGTTGAAGAGGCTGATCCTGATGTAATCTACTTTCTAGCCGAGTCTTATTACGGTATGGAAGAATATCTGAGATCGATCTCTTATTATGATAAGACTATAGAAGGTGGCAAGAAGGATGGTATTGTTTATCAGCATAGAGGAAGAGCATTAATTGCAGCAGAAAATTATACTGACGCGCTTTCTGACATAGATAAAGCTATTGCCGCAGGCGTTAAAGAATCTTCAGTTTTTATTGACAGGTCAAGAGCTAACTTGTATTTGGGTAATGATAGAGCAGCCCTTGGGGACTTGGATAAGGCCATTGCTTCTGATCCCAATAACCCTGATGCATATTATAACAGAGCTTATTTAAAAGAGCTGGCAGAAGATTGGGAAGCAGCTATTACAGATTATGATCATGTGATTAAACTTACCCCAGATGATGCCGAGGCTTATTACAGCTTAGCAAATGTGAGAGTGTCGCAGGAAAATATTGGCGGAGCAATGGAGCCAATTAATAAGGCCATAGAGCTTGATCCTAAAAATGCCTCTTATTATAAAGTGAAAGGCAACATTTTCTATCGTTTAGAAAACACTTCGGGTGCCTGCGAAAACTGGAAGAAGTCAAAAGAGCTGGGCGACACCAAAGTTGACTATTTCATAAAGCAGTATTGTAAATAAATTAAAGTCATTGTGAGTCATTCTTGTTATGAGAATGACTTGCTAATCTCATTATCAAACTTTTAATTACTTTAAGATGCTATGTAGATCACTTCGTCATGTTTCATAGTGATTGCGACTATAATGTTCTGTTTCATCAATAATCTTACATGGGTTTGATAGCCAGTATTTTAAGCTGATATAAACACTTTCCTTTTTCGTTGAACCGGAATAAAGAACCGGAGGAACATAAAATGAAAATCACATCTTTATTACTTTTTTTATTCATTTCTACTTGTGGAATGGCCCAGACCTTTACCGGTAAAGTGATGAAAATTATTGATGGCAATACTTTTGAGATTGTTGATGATTATGACGAAGTAACCAAATTTATGTTAAGTGAAGTTGACTGTCCAGAACTTGGACAAGAATTGGGTGAGGAAGCACGTGCATTTTCTGAGGAAACAATTTTAAAGAAGAAAGTAGAAGTTACCGTTAAAGGCAAAGACATGTGGGGTAATAAGCTTGTAGTTATTAAACTTAAGAATGGTTCGCTATTACACGAAGAACTTATAGAAGAAGGCCTTGCTTGGGCCAGTCAGAAAGCCACATCAAATGTAGCCGATCTTCAAGACAGAGCCAAAACAGAAAAAAGAGGTATCTGGGCAATGACAGAACCGACTCCACCTTGGATTTACAGGCGCCAGCAGACCATGTCTCAAGCCAAAGGGAGATAGCCCAAAAATATTAGCATTTACAATAATTTGTCTATTTTCGAGTTTCATAACTATGAAAAAGCAAAACATCTTTTTATTTATAATTTTCTTTTTTTGCACACTTTCTGTCTTTGGACAATCAAAAAAAGAAGAGAAAAAGGAAGACAATTCTTTCGCTCCAGTTCCCCAAGAGCAAAGTGCCATTCAGAAAAAAGTAATGAAGAAAAAGGGTAAAAAATCTGCCCGATCCGCATTCAATAGACGCATGGATAAGAAGATTAAAGAATTTGATCAGCGTATGGAGGCCAACGCCAAAGAGAATCGAAAAATGCGAAGAGAAATGGAAAAACCTCAATACTCAGATCCCTCCTACTTTGGTCATAAAAGGAAGCCTAAGAAGCGCAAAGCTGGAAAAAGGAAGTTTTGTAAGGAATGTGGTATCAATCACTAAAATTTTCACCTTCACATTTATTATATTGGCTTAATGAAAAACATAAACCGTTTCATTGAGCATACCAATCTAAAACCTACTATAACTGGTAAGGATGTCGACCTATTAGTTAAAGAAGCTAAAGAATATCAATTCGTAGGTGTTTGTGTGCCACCATTTTGGGTAAAGAGAGCCAAGCGAGAAATTGGTGATGCTGATATTCAACTAGTGACCGTTGTTGGATTTCCATTAGGCTATAATATGACTGAAACCAAAATGGAGGAATTACGATTGGCTATTCGAGATGGAGCAGATGAATTGGATTTGGTTATGAATATATCAGCCTTTAAAGATGGTATGCCATGGCCAAAAATAGAATTTGCCAAAAGTAGCAAGCTGTGTCATGAAGAGGGTAAAATTTTAAAAGTAATTATTGAAACAGCCTATTTATCGAATGAAGAAATTGTAACTGCCTGCAAGTTATGTAATGATGCCGGGGTAGATTTTGTGAAAACCTCTACTGGTTTTGCACCTGAAGGAGCGAAACCAGAACATATAAAACTTATGCGTAGTGTGTTGCCCTCAAGTGTTGGGATTAAAGCTTCTGGAGGTATTAAAACTTATGATCAGGCCATTGCTCTGATTAACGCTGGGGCTGATAGGTTAGGAACCAGTTCTGGAATTCAGATTATGAAGAATGGGTTTTAATGAAATTTAGGTCAATGGCCGAATTAATGAAATTTACAGCTTTAGTCGTCATTGTAGCCTCGGCACTGTTTTCCTGCTGCGGCAATGACGATTGCGCAGGAACGGAACTCTACTTGGCATTGAGTTTTGAGGATAATAATGGAAATAATTTGATTTCAGAAGGGCTTCTTTCAACGGATTCAATATCTATTGTTAATGTTTACACCGGTTCTCAAGAGATGACTAATGTTGATTATGTCGATAACGATGGAATAGCCAATGCATATATTTTATATGTTACTGATTCTATAAAAGTAATGGTAGGCGAAAAATTGGTAGGGGTTTATGATATTGAATTAAGCGACTATGATGATCAAGGCTGTTGTGATGGCTTCAAAAATTTCAATGTTTATGGTGATGGCAATATGAAGTGTATACAATGTAATGGTGTGCCATTGATTATAAAATTATGACTAAACACTTTAAAATTACAGTTTCAGGAAAAGTACAGGGCGTATTTTACCGTGCCTCTGCCAAACACAAAGCAGAAGAATTAGGGGTTAGTGGTTTTGTTAAGAATATGTCCAACGGCTCGGTTTATATTGAAGCTGAAGGTCAGATGCCGCAGCTCAGTGCACTCATTGATTGGTGTAAAATTGGACCGACTCATGCCAAAGTAGAAAATGTACATTTTGTCCCTGGAGATGTCATGGATTTTAAAGGTTTTGAGATAAGACATTAAATTTTTTCAGCTTATTGTTAAACGAGCTGCCTAAATAATGAAAACTCTAAATAAGAACACGTCATCCTATGCTTGCAAAGTGATTAGATCAGAGGATTTATTTACTTAGCAGA
>CAYGNU010000107.1:0-10248 GCA_964351175.1 uncultured Roseivirgaceae bacterium
CAAACCCCTTCTCTAAATCCCTCGTAGCGAGCGAGCCAAACGTCTGGCACGCAACAGCAGGCTTTGAAATCAAGCAGTCTTGGCATTCCGGCAATTCTGCTAATCTGGCAATGGCTGGATTATTTTTCTGCTCCATTCTTGAAGCTATGGATCAAAGGGAACAGTTCAGGTTAAATCCTGCGATTGTAATTACCGGAGATGTCTCCGAAAGTGGTGAAGTTCAGCAGGTTTCAGAAGCCTCTCTTTCCTCAAAAGTAGAAGCGGCATTCTTTTCTTGGAGTCATTTACTCGTAGCTCCGGCAAATCAGCTGGGAGTTGTGTATAAGTGTCTGGATGAATTAAAAGTTGAATTTCCCAAAAGAGAACTTATAGTGATTGGAGCTACTCATCTTAAAGATCTCTTTTATGATCGAAGGCTTACCCTGCACTCCAAAAAAGGACAGCTTATTCACTTAGCAGAAAAAGCGTGGAAGAAACGGTTTAGTGTCGCATCACTAATAGTTTTTGTTGTTTTGGTTGGAGTGATTGCAAGTTTGGTAATTGGTCCGATTGATAAAAACCCATATGGTTTTAAAGTAGAAGGAAATAATTTAGAAATTCTTAATCGAAAAGGTTTCGTTTTAAAAAATATCGGCATTAGTGATTGGGATAATCAAAGATATGGAAGTGGTTATAATTCAAAAGACCTAGTAACTATATTTGATAAAGATGGCGATGGAAGAAATGAAGTGTTACTAAATTTAGCAACTAACGAACCTTTAGAGGCATCTTTAATTCTTCTAAGCCATAATTTAAAAGATACACTTTGGGTTAATAGCCTAAACTTTGAAGTTGATTTTAAAAAGCATCCCGATTCAAACATTGAGACTCAATACTTAGGAAGAAAAGTAAAGGTTTTTGATGTTGACGGAGTTGGTGTAAAAGAGATTTTTGTAACGGCTGAGCAAGTCGCTAGATTTAAAGCAATATTGATAAAACTTGAATCTGAATCTGGAACCCAAATAGAAAGCTACAAAGGGGTAGGTTGGTTCGGTGAATTTAGTATTCAAGACTTTGACAAAGATGGTAAACCAGAGATTTTAGTATGTACTGATTATAAATCTTCTGGTAAGGATGGTTGTGCGGTATTGGATGCATCAAACATTGAAGGATTTGAGCCACTAGAGGAGAGATACTGGGATGAAGAAAAGATTCAAGCTCCAATGAAATTGGCATTCAGATGGCCTCAAACCATTATAGGAGAGAGTCTGAGAACAATAAGGAAAGTAAATAGTGGTAGAGGAGTATATTCGATCTCAATTAATGAAAAAAATGAGAGAATGAATTTGACTTATTTAGAATTTTTCAATTCAGATGTTCAAATAGAAACCCCTGTTAACTTATTATATACGTTTGATTTTAAATTTAACTCTCTGGCAATTTCATCAAGTGATGAGTATGATAGAATAGCGAAAGAATTATTGGAAGATGGTACGATCAATATCGAAGCAAACTCGCTTTATTTAGACAAATTTAGAGAATCCATAGAATGGTGGGACGGGAAAAAATGGGTAAGCGAACCAACCCTTAACCCCGCCTATTTAGAATCCGTTGGAGAAGATTCGAGCTACTATAAAGAGTGGTATTTTAAAGAGTAGAAGTTTTAAATATGATATTTAGAAAACTAAAAGCCGGACTTTAAAAAAAGTTCGGCTTTTTTTCTGCGATACTAATTAGTTGAAAGGATTTATAATAAATAACTGATTAAATAATTATGAGAAGAAACAACCTTAAATTTTTTTATAAAACGCTATTTTCAGCCCTTTTTTTATTTTTGATAATTCAAAATAATATTTATTCACAAATAAGTAATACTGGTGTAATAATTTATCCAAATGAAACATTTGATCTCTATGAAGTAGAGGACGAACTTGGTTTCGATATTAAAATTTATCATATGTATACAGGAAGATATGATAGAATTCATAATAGAACGTTTAATGACAATATAGTAAGGAATGGATTATTAAACTTTCAGAGCCGTAAAAATTATTACAAAGAAGTAATCTATGAGTTGATCCTACAAAAAGATTTTATTGAGCTAGATATAATTGAAACTGTTACCGCCAGTACTCCAATGAATTTAAATGAGTTCAACCTTTTAAACGATGAATTAGAAAAGGCTTACGATTTAGGTTCAAACTTATTCGAATTCACAGAGAAAATTATTACTGCAACCGACTATGCACCAGAATATATACAAAGATTAACGACGATTGATAATGTGCCAATAAGTAATCTTGAGCATTTTAGTGCTGCACTCTCAGCAATATCAATTATTACCAACACAATTAAAATTATCGGTACAGCAGAGGAAATATATATTTCTGAAATGCTTTTAAAATCTTTACAAGCTGATATAGCAATAGAAAAAATAAATTATTTAAGGAATAACTCTACAATTGATGATGTTGCTTTCCTAAACACTCTAGATGATATAGAAGATGAGTTTTTGAATATAGATACAAGTTTATGGACCGAAATGACTCGGTTTTATTTGTTAAATAAAAACCAAATTAATAATGCATTAGTGAGTGGGGCTAGTTTAACCTCTACAATAGCTGCAACTATATATAATTCTCTAACTGAAACTGGTTCTCCAAGCCAAAATTATTATATGAAAGCCTACTCACTCCACTTATTTAATAGATATAGGATTGAAAGTTTTGACAACATGATAACTTGGATTTTGAGTTGGACAAATAATACTTGGAATGAACTAAATGAAATAAATAAAGATTTTTATGAAAGTTTTGTGAATAAAGTTTTAACAAGCAAAATAAACAACCTAAAACAAGCAATTCACCTTAAGATAGTACCTAATTTTTCGACTAGTTTAATATCAGGTGTTATACCATTAACTGTAAATTTTGAAAATCGTAGTGTTGGTTCAAACTTAAATTATTTTTGGGATTTCAATTCTGATGGAATTATTGATTCAAACGAAGAAAATCCTTCATATACTTATCAAGAAGCTGGCAATTATTCTGTTACATTAACAGTATCAGATGCGATTAATTCTGAAACCATCAATAAACCGAGCTTTATAACTGTTACGGACCCTAATTCTGGGGGAGGAAACTCAGGGACTGGAACATTAGACCTTTATTCTTTAGTTCCGGTAACAGTAGGTAATAGTGTTTGGCTTACCGTTTATACTGACCCGAAGCAAGAAGGTATTCCAGTTTCTTTTTCACTAAATGATGATTCGAAAGGAACAATTCAATTAGTTAATGGGGGTGTTACAAATAGTAGTGGTTACGCTAATGCAGAATTAACCACTTCTTCATCAGGTACAGTAGAAATCAGCGTATCTAGTCCAGGGTTTACAGGAGACCAAAAGAATCTGCTTGTAGAAGCCGGTCAAGTTGGTGGAAGATTTAATTTCGTAGCAACTTATCAAAGAGGTAATACTAGCTATAGTGAGTATCAACTTCACTTCGAAGATATAAATGCAGATTGGTTTGGAGAAAGTTATACCGTTAAAATTGACAATGGTTATTTTAAGAATGATAACTCGATGTCACTTTCAGGTACTCTAAATGATGAAGACGATTTAAGGTTAGGTATTATTGTTGAAAACAATATCTCAACTTTAGTAACCCTTACCACTTTAGGTAAAGAGTACATTTTTTCCTTTATACCCCAAATTCTTAATCCTCAATCTATAGTCCCTTTTATATCTTATTCAGGGCCAGATTTGGGTGGTGGTGACTGGAATTCAAAAAATGATGAGTTTTTATATACTAGAGATGAAACGCTATACCTCTTAAATGCGAATACTTGGACACAAAATAGTAGCAAGAGTATTACTGGAAGAAACGGAATCGGTGATCTCTTATTCAATAACACTGGAGATGAATTTGCATACATCGGTAATGATGGTGTTCAAATTATGAATTATCCAAGTTTAAGTAGTGAAGTTAGTACTGGTGACATAGCAATGGAAAACGATGGACTAATTGAATGGAGTGAAAATGGAACTAGACTTTCAGTAGCTACATATCAGGATGTTCATAGGCTTTATTCTTCAAGTTTGTCAAATGTTCAGGAATTGACTTTAACAGGTGAAGTTAAGGATATAGATTATAATTCTTCGATTGATCAGTATGCAGTTGCATTAAATAATGTAGTGAATGAGATCATGATATATGAAACTATAGGAAGCTGGTCGATTATAAAACAATTAAATTTAGATTCGGATGATGAAGGTGCATCTGTTTCTTTCAGTCCAGATGGCAAATATCTTGCTGCAGCTTCTACAAATAGTGTAAAGATATTCGATGCTAGTTCAAACTATTCTACTTTCGAAAATCTTTCAGATAATTATGGTAGGATTAACCGCTTATCTTGGAACCCGAACTCGAATTATAATTACCTCGCTGTTGGAAATGGTACCCAGATATTCATATATGATATGGATACTAAACAACGAGTTTTTACAGCGACAACTCCAGGACAAGTATGGAGAATAAAATGGTCGAATGATGGTAAAACTTTTTCAACACTTGATAATAATGGTGCGTTTCTCCAAGTTTATTCACCATTTGATCAACAAGGTCCTGAAATTCAAATTAATAATGAAGAAAACTTAGTATCACAAGATAATGAAGTTCTTATCTCAGGGTTTTTAGGTGAAGCTTCTCAATTTGCGAAATTAGAATATCAGGTTAATCAGGATGGTTGGGCTGATGTTGAGTTAGACAGTGATTTTAAATTTGAATTTAATGTTCAGGGGTTGATCTCAGGAGATAATACAATTGAATTTAGAGCGAACGATAAATATTTGAACAAAGAAGTAAAAAGTATAAATGTCTCAAATATTCAAACAGTATTAATAACTGGAGAAATTACTGATACAAATAAAGATGGAGTAGAAGGGATTGGTATTAATCTAACAGGAGAAATTAACAATGGAGTAATAACTGGAGATTCAGGGATATTTACATTTAGAGTGCCATCGGATAAATCATACTCTCTTGAGTTTTTAAGTGATGAATATGCTTTTAATAATCAAACTATCAGTATAGATAGCTTAACATCTGACACACTTCTAAGTATTGATGCTAAATTAATTACTTATTCAATTTCTGGAAAAATTTTAGGAGATATTTCGAAAGGGCAAAATTCAATTTCTATTGTACTAGAATCAAGCACTGATACTGATACAGTATCAGTATCAAAATTAGACTCAACTTATCTTTTTCCAACATTAAAGAAAGGTGGTTCATATTCAATGTACCCAATAAGCTCAGAATTTGGGTTTGCGCCAAATGTTTATTCAATAGATAATATTAATAAAGATTATGAGTTAGATTTTTCTGCATTATTTATTCCCGATACAATCCCACCTTTTAAACCATTCGGTATTCAGGTTAATACGGAGAATGGAATACACATTTCTTGGTCAGAAGGGTTTGACTCTGATATAGCTTTTTATAGAATTTATAAAGATACAGTCCCAAATCCTGAAATAGTTTTTGACACTTTGAATGTATCTAATCGTTTATTTAAAGATTTCGATTTCTTAGAAGGTCAAGATTACTACTATAGTATTTCAGCTTTAGATAAAGCAGGAAATGAAAGTTCAAAAACAAATCTTCAGAAAATCTTGGTTCCATTACAGCAGCCTACTGATAATCACTTTGCAATTCCTAATATTATCTTTGAAGCTAATGATAGTATTAGCACCATTTGTAAGAATTATTTTGGATCAGGATTTGAAATTGCAGATTGGTTAAATATCAAGAGTTCTTATAGCTCAAGTGATAATTTCTTAAAAGAACTTGGATTGTTTAGAGATGGACAATTATTATTTGTTAAGAATGGTGGCAAGGAGTTTAAAGAAATTCAAGAAGGACCAGTTCTACCAGGAAGTCCCATGCAAGGACCATCAGAACCATTATTTGGTGTAGTTGAAAATAATTTAATTGAATCTGGAGATAGGTATTTTATCCAAACACATATAGATGGGAATGCCCCGAATTCAATAATTGATCAGATTGGCACTGATGTAGTTTATTTAGGTGCAGAGTCTACTGTCACAGGTCATGTACTATGTTATTCACAGACTGGGGTTACTTTACCTCCTTCAATGCCTGTTATTGAATCCATAGCTCAATTAGGAGATACTGTAAAATTAACCTGGAAGAATTTAGATTCAGATTTGATGAGTTATAATATTTATCGTGGTGAATCAGAATTTGGTATATCATTATTAGATACTTTAAGTGCACAATCTACTTTTTATGTAGATAGGACTATAGAAAATGGTAAATCATACTATTATCAAATTCAGGCAAAAGACTCAACAGGTTTATTAAGCGATCGTTCTGAAATCCATCATATTGAAATAGTACAAAATTCTATTTTTAATGTAAGTATTGGGAATTACCAAGGAAATATAGGGGATACATTAAGAGTACCGATACTTTTAAATTCAGATTTACCAAATAATTACGAAGCATTTCAGTTCTTTCTACTATTCGATCCACAAATATTAGAGCTTGTTGATATTTCCACGATGAATACAATTTCAGATAATTTTGACATTCAGATTAATTCACAAATTGATGGAGAGATAAAATTATCGGGTGCTTCTTCTAAAGTAAAAGCTGATACTGGGATCTTTATGAATTTGTTTTTTTCCTTAAATCAAGAAGGTAATTCAGATTTGGAGTGGGTCAATTTTTATTTAAATGAGGGGGATCCAGAAGTAATATTTAGCAATGGTAGAGTTAGTTCAAGTCCAATTCTTCGACAATGTGGAGATGTTACAAATGATGGGAATGTTACTAATATGGACGCGACATACGTGCTGAGGCATGTGGTTAAATTGAGCCCTCAATATCCGCTTGTGAATGAAGACTCTCTTATTGCTGATGTCACTGGTAATGGATGGATTACAGCATATGATGGTGCGCAAATTTTAAGATCAATTATTGGAAAGTCTCATTTATTTAATTGTTACCAACAATTATCTAAAATATTATACAAGCCGTTAAACGTTAGCTATAGTTGGGACGTAAACATTGTTAATGAAGAAAAAAGCACAATAAGTGTTCCATTAAAGGTTTCTTCTGTTGATGGCGAAATAGAGTCAATAGATTTGATGATTTCAATTCCTGAAGGACTAAGTTATGATGGCTTTCAAGATATTCCTGATAATTGGATTAAAAGCGAAAATTTCAATGGGGAAAACTTATATATATCAATGGTAGGTTCTGCCGGAATAGAGGATGATCTAGTTGGAAATTTAAAATTCAAAATTGTAGATCAAACAAAGAATCTATCAATTACTTCTGAAATACGAGTAAATGAAAACCAATTTGAGCAGTTATCAGAACTAGTTTTGTTTGAATTACCAAAGGAATTCAAACTCGAACAAAATTTTCCTAACCCATTCAATCCTACTACTAATATTAAGTATTCAATTCCAGAACAATCAGATGTAAGATTGATTATATATAACGTTTTAGGTCAGGAAGTCGCTTTATTAGTAAATGAGAATAAGATGCCAGGAATTTATTCAGTTCGATGGGATGCTTCAAATAATGCAAGTGGGTTATATATATATCAACTTATTTCAGGTAATACTATTATCACCAATCGAATGATGTTGATTAAATAGTGCTCTATTATGAATAAATTTAGAGATTGTTTACTCATTACGGTTGTCTTATTCACAATAAGTAAAGAGAGTGTAGCTCAAGTAGTAATCTCAATTCCAGATAGTATTGTTAGTGATGAGGTTTCAACCATATATATTCCAATCTATCTTCAAAAAGTAAGTCCTGATTCCATATCAGGGTTTACTTTTAATATTGAATACTCATCAGATATCATCCAAGTTGATGGGTATTCAAAGACTGAAATGACCACTAATTTTTTTATTCAGGATAACAATGAAACCCCTGGAATTTACCGAATAACAGGTGCATCCAGTTCATTAATATATTCTGAGGGTGCATTAATTGATTTGGTTATTTCTATAAAATCGTTAGGGAATAGTAAGCTCAACTTTACGACCGCATCAGCCAATGAAGGGAATCCTGAAGTGGAAGCTATAAATGGTCATTTGTCAGTCTTATCGTACGATTCGGTACCCATTCCCATATCGCCACTTAATGAACAAGTTAGGGTAAGTATTAACCCTACATTAACGTGGAGTGCAAACAGGTTGTATGATAGTTCAGAACTTCAATATTCTGAAAATGATCAGTTTAACCCTGCGGTATCGTTTACTAATCTTGCTGACACTGTAGTTCAATTATCAAATCTAGAATTCGAGACAGAGTATTACTGGAGAGTAAGAAGTGTTTCTCAAAACAGAATCTCAGGATGGAGTGCAACACAATCATTTACAGTTAGGAGTAAAGAAAATAAGTCTCCAATTGTGATATCAAAGTTGAGATCAATTGAATTAGATGAAGATTTTGGGGAATTGAAAATAGCTACACTAGATACTGTTTTTTATGATGAAGAGACTACTAGATTAGATTTCGAGTTATTAAATACGGACACTATTTCAACTGCGAGAATTGAAGAACGAGGTTTAATACTCACATCTAAACAAGACGTAAATGGGCACACTGAATTTGTAGTTAAAGCAAGTGATGAAGAGGGCGTTATTGTTTATGATACGTTATCAGTATTTATTATTCCTGTTAATGACTCACCTATTGCTTCATTTGAATTAACTATAGACACACCCAATATTTCTTTAACTAATAATTCAACTGATATTGACGGAGATGAATTATTATTTTATTGGGATTTTGGAGATGGAAAGACAAGTACCGAAAAAGAACCTCAACACACATATACCTTAAGTGGTATATACTCAGTTAAGTTAACAGTCTCTGATGGTTTTGAAGAAGACAGTTTAAAACTAAATATGATTGAGATTATAATTACTGGTAATGAAGATGTAGCAAACCAACCCAAAACTTTCAAGCTCCACCAAAACTATCCCAATCCCTTCAACCCTTCAACAAATATTGAGTTTAGCCTGCCTCAAACTTCAAATGTCGAATTAAGAGTTTTTGACTTAACAGGAAGGGAGGTAGTAAGTTTGGTTTCAGGGGTTAAAACTGCCGGGAATCATACCGTGTCTTTTGATGCATCTCAACTTTCGTCGGGAGTATATATTTACAGATTGAAAGCGGGAGAATTTGTTCAAACAAGGAAAATGCTCCTTATCAAATAAGTAAATTTCCTTTTTTTGAATCGCAGATTTACCAGATTAACGGGTTTCGCTGATTGTAAGTGTACAACTTATAGTCGAATTAAAAGAAAATTAAAAAAACCTGAAAAAATCTGCACCATCCTACCATCCTATAAATCAGCAGTTCAACAAGTAGGAATGAAAGCATATATATCTTGCCAAGAATTGAGATCTGAGATAAATCTAACCCAGAAATTATTCCTCAATCAATGACTATAGTTTGGCTAAGCATTTTTAATGACCGTTAATTTTGTTGTGTACAAATATTGTCAAAGTTTGTATGTTCAAAGAAAAATGAGGTTCCTTATGCACATTTCATTAACTCCTGAACTAGAAAACTTGGTAAAAGAAAAGTTGAACTCTGGATTATATAATAATTCAAGTGAAGTTATACGGGATGCTCTAAGACAGATGAACAGATACGATGAGTTTTTTTATGGCTTAAAAAAAGAACATCTAATTAACCTACTGGAAGAGGGTGAAAAGAGTGGAAAAAGCGATCTGTCTGTTTTCGATATCATTCGTCAGGAAAAAGAAAGTAAGTGAAACCCTACACTTTAACCCGGAAGGCGGAAGATGATATCCGGGCTATCTGGAAATATACAGTTGAGGAGTGGGATGAAGAGCAAGCAGAAAATTACCTTGATGGTCTTGAGGACAAAATAAAGCAGGTCTCCGAAAATCCCGACACAATCGGACGATTACGCCCTGATATAGAAAAGGGATATATGAGCTCTTTATATGGAAGCCATATTATATTTTTCAAGAGGAAGAAGGATCATATTGAAGTAATTAGGGTTTTACATCAAAGAATGGATATTTCGAAACGGTTTACGTAATTGTTTGAAAAGGTGAAAGGAAGATAAGTGAAATTGGAAGACAAAATTAAAAAGCAAATGTTGTCATGACTTATTCAACTGAGAGAATTACATGCCGTAAATGTATCCGCACGTAACTATGCCCGAGAAGCTTTTGATGGAAGC
>CAYGNU010000108.1:0-4354 GCA_964351175.1 uncultured Roseivirgaceae bacterium
TTTCTTGTTTCGTTAATGAAAACTTTGATACCGATACTCTAGGAACATTTACAGGTGAAGTGGAAAGAGTTCTTGACCCAATAGCTAATGCTAAGGAAAAATGTTTGAGAGCAATGGAATTAAGCAATTGTGATTTAGGCATAGCTAGTGAAGGTTCATTTGGTCCACATCCATCCTCATTTTTCGTCAATGCAAATGATGAATTTATAATTTTTATAGATAAGAAAAATAATATTGAAATTGTAGCTAGAGAAATAAGTACTGACACAAATTTTAATGGTAAAGAAATTAAAAATGAGACTGAACTATTAGAATTTGCCGCCTTAGTTCACTTCCCTTCACATGCTCTAATTCTTCGCAAATCACAGGATGATAAGAACAATATCACTAAAGGAATTACTGACATAAAAGTATTGAAAGATGAATTCGAAAATCTTGTTGATAAATTTAGTTCAGCATATATAGAAACGGATATGAGAGCTATGTACAATCCCATGCGTATGAAGGTGATTAAGACTGCTACAGAAAATCTTATTAAGAAAATAAACACAAAATGTCCGCAATGTGATCTGCCGGGTTTTGATATTGCAGATGTAAAAAAAGGGTTGGAATGTGGTTTATGTGGATTACCTACAAATTCAGTATTAAGTTATATCTACACATGCCAGCAATGTGGGCATACAAAGGAGGAGTTATATCCCAACAAAAAGACAAAAGAAGAACCTATGTATTGTAATTATTGTAATCCTTAATTGGAAGAGAATCAAAATTCGAAAAGCACAAAGGCTCAGAGCTCAAGGAGAAATTACTCTCTACCCAAATTAGTCACCCCTGCTGCCCAGTAAAGGGTAGCTACATCTTTTTGATAGGTAGACTGTAATTTAAGTAACTTGGATTGGGACTCAATGAGTTTATCCATTTGTACATTCAGCTTAAATAAATCACTTTCACCATTCTCTAAATTGAGTCGCTCTGCAGTAAGTAACAGCTCATAATTATCAACCATTTCTTGCTGCTGTTGTAAAATGATTGCGGTTGTAGTTGCCGCGTTATACTGGCCATTAATATCATTCATCACCTGCCGCTCAGTAAAATCTAGTTGGTAGCTGTTTTGTTCTAACTTGATATTAGACTGACGCAACTTCGCACGTTCTTTTCGTAAAAATATCGGTAGGGCAAACTCCACACCTACTTTGTAATTTTCATCTAGAATGAGGTCATTACTATTACCCCGATAATCGAACGGCTGATCTAGCAGGTAATAATTCAAATTAAGCTTAGGCTTTATATTTTCTCTGGCCAGTCTTCGGTCCACCAGCAAAGACTCATTTTTTAAATTCAACTTCCGCAACTCAGGATGATTTTCTAAGGCTAAATTCAGCAATTGGGCTAAAAGTTCAGGATCTAGCGTATTTACCATGGGCTTTTCTGGACTTGCATTTTCATCAAGTTCTAAAGGAGCACCTTCTGATGTCCACAAATGGTTAGATAAACTTAAACCAGCCCTTATGCGCTCTATCTTGGCTTGCTGCATAGCAGTAATGCGATTCAGCAGGTTGATCTTCGCCTGTACTGTATCTATAGGTGACGCCTCTCCATAGTCATGCGCCATAGTAGTACGATCAAAGATATCTTGTGCCAAGAGTATACTACGCTGCAGCAGAACGTAATTATTATGAGCAAAGTACCACTCCCAATAATCTTTTGTGGCAGTCAGCAATATTTTATTGATTTCCTTAACCTGATCAGCCTCTGCCATATCTTGTAAAAGCTTAGCTTGCTGTAGAGTAGCTCTACGTTGGTCTATAAATAGGCCCTGGCCAATAGGTACGGCAATACCGGCATACACCTGTTGATAATCAGTACTTTCAGATATAAAATTTTCAGCACTGAGATTCTCTCCTAGGTTACGCTGCACACCTACTACAGGGTTTACCGGAAACCAAGTTGGAATTTTTAATGAAACATCGAGTTTATTAAAGTAATCGGTATCCTTAAACTGCTTAAAATCCCAGGTTCCTTCTAGTTTAGGATCAAATGAGCCCCGTGCTAATCTCAACTCTTGTTCTGCACTTTCGGTAAGCAGTCCAGCTTGTTTAACAATAGGGTGGTTGTTAATAACCAAACTATAGTATTCATCAAAAGTGAATACTATGGTGCTGTCATTTTGTGAATGAGCCTTTAGGTGACAGCTTAAAACTAATATTACTAATAATAGTCGCTTCACTTCTTGTCTGATTTAGCTTGATCCTTTGCTTTTTGAGAATCTAAATCCAAAGGTTCTTCATACAGGCTAGGTGGGAATCCATTAAGCTGTCGCCAGATTTCATACCATACCGGCACATTGTCAAGCATAACCCATCCCTTAGTTCCTGAACCCATTCTTAGTCTATCAGGCCATTCTTCACTTTCAGGATCTGGAGTAACCAAAATCCTAAACTCACCTGGCTTACTGTTTATATAATCAATAACCTGAACGACACCGCCAAACGTACCTACAGATACACTTGGCCAACCTGAAAATTGTAGTGCAGGCCATCCGTCAAATTCAATTCTCACCTTTCTACCCTTTGAAATAAGAGGGACATCCATGGCCTTTACATACATCTGAACTGCCAAATCAGGTGACTCAGGCATAATAGTAACTACCGCCTCGCCTTCTTTTATAGTCTCCCCTATACCCGCCTGCATGGCTTTAACCACATAACCCGCTTGAGGTGCGACAACCTGATATTGCTGATTCCTGATCTCCATATTGGCATTCTCATTTCTTAGTTTAGAATAAGATGCCTCAGAGTCAGATAAATCAGCCAAAGTAGCATTTAGTTCAGATATAGATTTGCTGATTTTATCCTGATATTCCGCCTGAACCCCGGCTATGTTAACGCGTGCGTTTTCCAGTTCAGCTTTTGATTCCAAAAACTTATTTTCTGAAGAAACTACTTTCATTCTGGATTCCTGGAACTTAGATTCAATATCTTGAAACTTGGTAAGAGCAATGTTACCCGCTTCATAAAGGACTATATTTCTATCATACTGATTTTTAAAGTTTTGGAATCTTACTTTTTCAGCTTCATAGTCAGTACTATCACTAGCTAGTTTAAATTCAGCCTGCTTCAGCTTATTTGTTGTTTGAAGAAATTTTATGGAGGCACCTTCCTTCAAAGCTTTAATTTGAGTCCTGAGTGCCTCAGCTTTTGTCCTTTTAGAACCAATAGCTTCTTGTTTAGCCGTAAGTTGTTCTTGCAGTCTGGTTAATAATTGAGGGTCAAAGTATTTATCCTTAATCTCCGACAAAGTAAGAATAGTATCCCCGGCATTGACAAACTGTCCTTCCCTTATATTCCATGAGGCTATTCTTCCAGCTATGGCTGACTCGATAGACTGTGGGCGGTTTTGTGGGGTGAAAGCCGTAATATTACCAGTACCTCGGATATTTTGCTGCCAAGGGACAAAAAGTACAATAAAAAACACACCCAATATGGACAATAGTATTTTTGCCAAAGCGCGGCCTGCACTAGGCGTTTTAAGTGTCTTTAAGGTATAAAGCTGACTGTCAGTCAATTTTTCTTTAATATTCATACCTCTATTAATTTATAATTTTATTAAGTTCTTCCGATTTTATAAGCTCTTCAAATCGGCCTTCCTTTTTTATCTCTCCACCTTCCATTATAACCACTCTATCGCAGGCAGCCATAATTACAGGATCATTTGATACCACTAACATGGTCCAATTGTGTTTTTTATCAGTCAACATGCTAACAAGCTTTAATCTTTCTGATTTAAGGAAGTCACTGAAGAAATCATTGAGTATCAGGAGCCTCGGGCGTTTAGCTAAACATCTCGCCAATATTATTTTATTTACCAGCCCATTTGATAAGCCTTTGCCCCCACTTAACATTTGGGTATTAAGGCCATCAGGCATATTATTAATATCATCAGCTATGCCTACAATATTCATAGCCCAAATGGCATCTTCATAATTTGAGTGCGACTTCGCTAATAGGATATTCTCTATAATGCTACCTTCAAAAATATCCTCCTGACTCACATTCTTTCCTATCTTATCTCTTAGATTAGTTAAATCAAGGTCTCTTAGTGAATAGCCATCTACAGTAATAATTCCTTCATGATTGACATTTAAGCCTGCGATAGCATTACTTAGTACTGTCTTTCCAGAACCACCAGACCCGGAAAGACATATGTGTTCACCACTTTTGATGTCAATATCTATCCCTTTCAATGAGTATTCATTGTTGCCAGGGAACTTATATTTTAAGTTTTTGGTCTTAACAGCCATACCCTTTTTATCATTAAAGCTAGGCATATCATAGCCGCCACTTTTCTCCAGAGG
>CAYGNU010000108.1:4364-10240 GCA_964351175.1 uncultured Roseivirgaceae bacterium
TATTTTGTCTACAGCGGTAAGCATATCATAAACTACGTCCATGTACATTATAATCTTTTCTACCGAACTTAAGATCAAAATGATAATAACCTCAGAAGCAACAAACTGACCAAGGGTAATCTCTCTTTGAATAACCAGTATGGTACCAATGATTAGTAGTCCACCAGTGACAAGTGCTTTGAAAAGTAAAATAAATGAGTATTGTGTTATTAACACACCAAAGTGAGTCTTCCTATTTCTGAGATAATTATTGACGTTATAGTCAGTCTTACGTAAAGGTAAAGGTGTGTTGCCAGAAAGCTTGAAAGAATTGATAGTTCTAGCGATCTCTTCCAACCAATAGACTACTTTATATTTAAATTTAGATTCTTTAATGGAAGAGTTCAACCCTTTAGCTCCAGTTAGATAAAAAATCAAAGTAAGCATCCCTATTAAAATCAAACTAAAGAAGACAAAGAACGGATGATAAAATGACAATAATAAAAGGCCAAATAAGATTTGAATTATACCAGCGGATAAATCAATCAACAGTTTTGGTAAGCCTTTTTGAATAGTTAAAACATCAAAGAAGCGGTTCATCAGCTCAGGCGGGTAATATTGTAATAAAGCTTCTGCTTTTATTCTAGGTACTCTAAAGGCAAATTCAAAAGCAGCTTTAGTGAATACCCTTCTCTGAAGGTATTCCACAAGGGTTATTTGCATTACCTGAAGGCCTCCAGTAGCTAAAACACCCAAAATTACTAAAGCAATGAGCACATAAACTGAGCTAAAAACTACACCCCCTGAAATCAGGGATACTGTTGCCTGTATACCTAAAGGAAGGGTTAGACTGATCAAACCAATCAGTACAGCATACACATAGACATACATTATATCCTTCTTTTCCTCAGATAAAAGTCTAATCAATCGCTGTACTGGGTTAAGTTTTTTTGCTTGGGTGTCATCCCCTTCCTCGTCACTAACCATACTTTTATAGGCAAATACACCCATAAAGTTCACCGCCCCATTATCATCCTGAAGACTGTTGATAAAGTTGTTATCCAACTCAAAAGCCTCTGAAGCACTATCATCAATACGTATAGCCTTTGTTTTCCTTCTTTCTTTGAAAATTAAGACAGGAATATAGGTTTCCCCTTTATTTTCAAACGCTACTATTGGTATTTCTATGTCATTAAGAAATTCTACAAACTCATTGCCAGGTAGAGTATTTTCTAGATAAATGATCCTCTGCTTATTAGCTGCCTCAGTAAGATCTCTGATAAATTCTGAAAGTTCTTCTTTACTATACGTTCTTGTTGAAGCTTCAAGATTGTTAAGCGCAAAACCATCAAAATCCTGATTTAGCAGATCAGAAGAGGTTCTTATAATCTTAATAATTTGATTACTATTCATTTTTGGTGACTTTTCAGGCTTTAATAGTCTTAAATATTAGGTCTCTTAAAAAGGCCTCATTATCAGCATGCATATTTTTACCAATTTTAAGATCGGTAAGTGATGGTAAGTGCTCCGCATAAAACAACTGATGATGAGCCGACTGTAATATCGTACTTATCAAAGAGTTAGCAAACTTATAATTCGGATTGATATCCTCAATAAATCCAGTAATTTTTTTACATAGGGATTTAAAACCTCTAAATAAACCTTCTTTATTATCTGCATCTACTTGCTTGGTGAGATAGGTCTTATCAGATTCCATTATTACTATCCTAAAAAGAGCCTCCTCATCAATCTGAGGAAAAGACTGATCTCTAGTCTTCAATTCAGTTATAATCTTCAAGGCTATTTCTAATTTAGCCTCCGCACTTTCAATATTATTGGTGGCATAGTCTATTCTAAACTCAATCCAATTCCAGTACCAGGCAATGAGATAGACTAAAAGTCTATGCTTGTTATCAAAATATCTATAAACTGATGCTTCGGTAGATTCAATTCTATCTGCTAACTTTTTGAAAGTAAACTTTTCAAATCCAATTTCATCAATAATAGTAATTGATTCTTGTATTATTTTTCGACCTAGGTCTGTCTCCTGAGGATCTCTAGAAAAAAGACTTTCATTCATTAATAGTTGAAGAACCGCCATAATTATTTAAAGTTAAACTCTTTGAAATAATAGTAATACTATCATTAATGATAATACGTTAACGAAGATGTTTCTATAATGTTTGTTTTAAGCTGAGATTTTTAAGAAAAATATTTGATAACTGCTAAGTAAGTCTAAAACACTTATCTAACATCTACTTTTCAGAAGGTTAATTGAGACCTAAAAGCGATCTTATAAAGCCTACATTTTCGCCTTTCTTCTTTACAATGTATAAAAAAGACTGCACTAACTCTGCTTCTAAACTTTCTGTAACACTACCTAATAGATTAGCTGATGAAGCTGTTTTTCCTTTAGCGCCCATTATAATTAGATCGGGCTTGTCTTTGATTCTTGACTTAGCTAAACGCTCATCAATATTCGCCCCTTTACTTAGTTTTATGATTTCGCCTTCAATACCAGGAAATTTGTAACGCTCGACAAATTCATTGGTTTTAAAAACAGCATAAGACTTAAGTTGCTCATCTAACTCCTTTCGCTTCTGCAACAGCTCTCCCACCTCGTAAGGTGACTCAAAAACTTGATTAAGGTAATGCCCAGCATCTTGATAAATATGCAATGCTTTTACTTTTTCAATTTGATAGTGCTGTACGAAATGTTCTGCTACCGAAGCGCTGAGCACTGAATAATCTGAATGATCAATAGGCATGAGTATAGTACTAATCTGATCAATTTTATGATCTGGAATTAACAATACACTGCAAGGTGATTTTCTAATTATCTTTTTATGGAGTTTAGCAAAATTTTTATCATTACTTACCAAAATAAGGTCTACCTCCAACTGTTGGCTCTTTTTCAATATTTCAGTTAATGGGTTGCCAATATTTAACGTAATGTTAAACTCAATTGAATCATCTAGCATCTTACTAATATTGTCACTCAAATCTTGACCAAAATTATCTAGCTGCGTTTGCTGTAAATCGGGGAAAGATGACTTTATCTCATTCGGTAAATCCAACTCTTGAAATACACACAAAAATTCGATACTCTGAGGTTTTAGGTGATTTGCCAAATCAACAATGTTCCATAATACTGCATCAGATGATTTTGCGCCATCAATTTCAACCATCCATTTATTCGATTTTTCCATCTTAACCTATGTTAATTTTTCTATTTAAAACACCACCTTTTACATCTCTAACTCCTTGTACCACCACAAATGCTTTAGGATCAATTTGCTTTAGTAATTTGTTGATTTTTAAAAGCTCTAGCCTACTGACGACTGTAAATAGTATATCAATTTTATCTTGCGAGAACTCATTCTTACCATAACCACCATGACCATGATAGGACGTAACTCCCATGCCTAATTCATTAACCATTTCTTCTCTAATCGAAGTTCCATATTTACTAATCACCCATACTCCAAGATATTCCTCAATACCTTGAATAATATAGTCCATAGTTTTCATGGCAACGAAGTAAGTTATCATCGAATACAAAGCAGCCTCAATACTGAGCAAAGCGGCAGCACTCAAGAATATAACGATATTAATGAGCATGATCATGTCGCCCAAGGATTGATCAAACTTTCTACTTAAATGAAGTGCTAATATCTCAGTTCCATCAATTACACAACCACCCCTTACGCTTAACCCAACCCCTGCTCCAAGAAAGAACCCACCAAAAATGGCTACCAATAATTTATCAGAAGTTAAAAGAGGAAATTCGATAAAAACGAGCGTTATGGCTAATAGAATGACTGCAATTACTGTTTTGATGATAAACTTTCTAGTCATTTGCCAATACCCAATGAATATAAATGGGATATTGATGATCAGAATTGTTAGTGCGAGATTAACACCGGTAGTCTCTGAAATAAGCAAAGAAATACCTGTGGCTCCACCATCTATAAAATTATTAGGGAGTAAGAACCCTTTAAGGCCAAAGGCGGCACAAATAATACCCGATGCAATCCAGAGGAATTCTTGGAAGTTTTGTTTTAGTACCTCTTGCTTGGTTTTATCCATTTAAGTCAAACCGGGAATAAAAGTTGATTTTTTCAGCAAATCGTTGAGACTTCACCCACCTGTTTAACTTCTTTTTTTCTGAATGGGAAAGATATGACAAGCACTTGCGATACTCCTTATTTAATAATATTGGGCAAAAGGCCATTTTGCTAACAATAACCTTCGCATATTTAAAAAAGCCTCTCATATTCAGCAAATCTAATTTTAAAGTTATTCTCCTTGTCCAAGTGAAAATCCTCTTTTACCATCAAACTCATAGAGGTTTTCTGTTTTTATAATATCAAAGCCCTCACTGTGCAGTTTGGATAGTAATGCTACCACCTGCTCATAATTAATGGGCGAATAATCAGGTTCAGCTTTATTAGCTATAGTATTAACTGCCACAAAACGACATCTCCAATGATCGGTACAGTAAGTTTCCTTTAACCCATCAGGATAAACTTTTACCCCTCTATTGGTTATCATTTTTAGTTTAAGATTGTAAAGCGCTATAGCCGACAATTTATCACCAACTACTTTTGGGTTATCCCCTCGCCAGTCAATAAAAACATCTACACCTACCAACTCTTTATTTCTATTAGCTCGTTGATATTCAGGGATGATAATTTTTCCTGAACCTTTAGAAAGTGAGCTTTCTGTTAAACTTTCTGGCTTCAATCCTAAATTGGAAATAACTGCATCAGCAAAATCTGAAGTACCTACCTTCCTTTTACTTATGCTGTCTTGATAAATATCAGCAGTATGGATACCATTTTCTAAAGTAACAAGCCACGCATTTTTAATTTTATCAGCAACATCATTTTGGCCCAAGTGCGCCAGCATCATGACAGCAGCATTGAGCAACCCGGATGGATTTGCTATATTTTGTGCTGCTATATCCGGTGCCGATCCGTGAATAGCCTCAAACATCGCCACATTAGCGCCAATATTTGATGAGCCTGCCATACCGACTGACCCTGCGATCTCTGCGGCTATATCCGAAATTATATCGCCATATAAGTTAGAAGTAACAATGACATCATAACCCTCAGGGCTATTGGCTAACCTAGCAGATCCTATATCTATTATCTGTGTCTCACTTTCAATGTCAGTGTACTCTTTAGAAATCTCATCGAATACCTGATGAAAAAGCCCATCAGTAAGTTTCATGATATTGTCCTTTACCATGCAGGTCACCTTCTTTCTATTGAATGCCTTAGCATATTCGAAAGCATATCTTACAATTCGTTCGCAACCTGGTCTTGTGATCAGCTTTAGACATTGTACAACATCCTCGGTTTGCTGATGTTCAATTCCTGCATATAGGTCCTCCTCATTCTCGCGAATAATGACCACATCCATTTTAGGAAAATGTGTTTTTATATATGGATGCATAGCGGCAACAGGTCTTACATTGGCAAAAAGACCTAAGGACTTTCTAAGTGTAACATTAAGGCTTTTATACCCTTTGCCTTGTGGAGTAGTTATTGGTGCTTTTAAGATTATTTTATTGCTCTCAATGATATCCCACGACTCATTGGTGATACCGGCACTATGGCCTGACAGATAAGCATTTTTTCCAAGTTCTATAAAATCAGGTTCTATGTTCGCACCAGCTGCTTCTAATATTCTTAGTGTAGCATCCATAATTTCTGGTCCAATACCATCGCCTTTAGCAACTGCTATTTTCACTTTGCCACTAATAGATTGGTCATTTTTTGGATTTTTCTTAAATAGTTGGTCGTTCATAGTCTTTTTTTAATGAATCTGATTTTAAAAAGTTTTGAAATTGCTGGTTCACTTTTTTGTAACGCAATATTGATTAATTG
>CAYGNU010000109.1:0-10240 GCA_964351175.1 uncultured Roseivirgaceae bacterium
ATATTAAAATAACACTCTCTAATTCTTTAGCTGGATTTAATTCTCGCCCAAAACCCGGCACGGAATCATATTTTTATTCATTAACATTTTCAGATTTTATATCTAATGCACACAGCAATTTAAAATTTGGATCAAACAATCTGTTTAACAATACTAATTTTGAATTTGAGATATATAATCCTTTGAAAAGATTCTCAATTGCATACCAGTTTGAATATTTCGGCTATTTCAATGAGCCCAGAATTGACTATTTGGCACATTCAATCAATTTTACTTTTAGAGTAGGTAAGTCATGAATTTACGTCTAAAATCATATAGCATTTTGATCTCATTGTTTATCAGTGGCTGCTTGAAAGACGATGGTGTTAATCAGCCATTTGTTACTTATGAACCAAGAACATTAGGGGACGGATTGTCCATATCTACACCCACAAATGAAAATATGGATGCCATTGCACTTAATGAAATCTACAATGAAGTATCTGTGGATAAAAACCTATGGTCTTTAAGAAGTCTTTTGGTTTTTAGAAATGATAAGCTCGTTTCAGAAGCATACTTGAAATCTGCCGAAGATATTACTGAAAAACATTTAGTATGGTCATTTACCAAACAAGTAATGGGCATTTTATTTGGTATAGCCATCGAAAATGGGCTAATAAAAGATATTCAAGACCCTATTTCGGATTATTTCGATACGGAGTTAAGTAATCATCCAGATAAAAACGCCATTACCATAAGGAACTTAATGACCATGCAGTCAGGAATAGACTATAATAATGATGGGGTGGGTGGAGAAACGGATAAAATGTTAAGACAAATTCCTGATAATAGTGTAGACTTTATTTTAGATAGGCCACTGAATGCCACGCCTGGAACCAAATTTCATTATAATGATGGAAACCCGCATTTGATGTCCGCCTTGATTCAGAAAATGGCCGGAAAGGCTACCGATGTTTGGGCTGATGAAGTACTGTTTTCAAAAATCGGTATGACAAATTATAACTGGTTAAGGTACAAAGATGGCATAACATTAGGTGGATATGGAATTGAAACGACACCAAGAGAAATGGCAAAAATAGCATTGCTTGTTTCAAATAACGGAGTGTATAATGGTCATCAAGTAATTAGTAGTAACTGGATTAATGAAATGGTTTCACCACAAGTTAAAATTGAAGATTCGCCTTATTCGTTTGGATATTACTGGTGGGTCGATAAATCGAGAGAAATTCAATTTATGTGGGGACATGGAGGTCAATTTGCGTTCATTGTTCCTTCTAAGAAATTAATTGTGTTGATGACAAGTATTCCGAATACTCAAGGTGATTATCAACTTGATGCCAATGATGCATTACAAGTTGTGGAGAGGATAATGTCAATTTCTTTATAGAAAAAACTCAAATCACATAATTAAGAAAATGAATATAAATATTCGCTCAACCTACATTTATACATAATTAGCTTTGATCCCGATAGTGGTAGACAAGAGCCGTAATGGTTTTAGAATTGGCAACTATCTTTCTTTATAAGACAATTAAAAAAAGGTTTGTAATTCGTATTAAAACTAGTTCAATCGAAAAAGAATATTATAAAAGTAAACCAGTAAATAATAATTGGTATTTACTTCATTCCCACTAAAGATGTCAACATTGAATAGTGAAACTCAGTACTTAGAGTAATAACAATTTTATAAACGCTTGTTATTAGGACCTCAATAAGAATGACGGAGCTTAATTCACTAAACATTTAATAGTCAAAAAATGAAACGAATATTATTAGCAGCATTGCTTCTTAAGTCTGTGATATTTACTTGGACTAACATTCAAGCTCAAGGTAATAATGCTGACTTCGATATTAAACAAATGAAACCGATCATTAAGGAAAATGGATTGAAATGGGGTCGGGCATTAAGAGAGAATGATATTACTCTTATTAATGATCTGTATGATCAAAATGCACATTACCTTCCTGATGGTGAAAATTCTATTCATGGAAGAGACGCTATATCACAATACTGGGCATCTTCTTTCGGTTTTCTAAATGACCTTAAATTACATATGGAAACCTTAGAAGGTAGCAAAGATCTGTTGTATGAAACAGGAAATGGCTATGTACTCATGTCAGTTCAAAATGGAAAAAATGATACGCAAAGGTATAAATACGCCAATGTTTGGAAACTCAATCAGGATGGTAAACACAGGGTAGTTTTGGATATTTTTAATGATGCGAGCTTGTAACTCAGGATTTGTATTATCCAAACTATTCAAACCCATTGAAAACATTATTTCCTATTATCCTTATTGGCTTCAGTGTTGTTAATGCATTTGGTCAAATGCCAGAACGTAAAGTGTCGTTAGGCCTTGGAGGAGGTATAGATCTAATTAGCAATCGTGACTATGCTTCATCGCCACTTGCATATCAAGGTTTTGGCTTGCCTATAGGTATAAATGCATTGGTGATGAGTAAAAGGCGAATTAATCGATTTGAAGGCACCTTTATACTGCCCTTATTAACAAATAATTATGTTTTGAAGTCATATGCTAAAACCCAACTTAAAGATTGGTCGAAAGTAAAGTTGAGCTACCAGCTATTACAAAACGTAGGTGGTAATTCCTCAAACTATCTAGGTGGTGAAATTAAGATCGATTATTTTTATCGAGAGTATCACTTTCTCGATGGCTTTGGGTGGGAAATGCAAAACAGCTTAAATTTTAGTTATGCGAGGCTGATTACCATAAATCCTCGCTCATTTATTCTTCCTCAAATTGCTGTGCCGATTATAGCCTTTATACACAGAAAGCCATCCTTGACACTAGATGAGGCTTTTCTTAATGACTTAGAGAATAATAAAAGAAAGGAGATTTTGAACTATGGCAGTTGGGATCTAGTCTTTAATCGATGGTCGGCTTTTGAACTGAAGATCTTATATCACCATCAACTCAATGAAAGGTTTTCATTTGAAAGCCAACTTGGTCTCAATTTCTATTCCATTTCCTTTCCAGAGAAAGTTAAAAATATAAATATCCCCGTATTATGCTATATAAATTATCACTTATAGTCACTTTCCTTTTTCTATTGAGTTGTGAAGAACGGGTTAGCCCCACAGATAAATTAGCTGTTTATGAGGAGTTATGTGAAAGTATAGCAAGGTATTCAGCTTCAATAGAATCAAGGGATATTAACTGGGATAGCTTAACACATTTCAACAGATCTTTAATCTCGAATGATTTGAGTGATAAAGCTTTTTTTGAGGTAATAGGAGGGTTATTATTAAATTTCAGAGATCCTCATGTATGGCTTATTTCACCGGAGCGCAGCATGTATTCCATTGACTCTCTAAATTATCAGCAAAATTTCGATAAGGAGTTAGTACTTGCTCAATACCTTGAAGATGTAGAAATGTACAACAGCACTATATACTCTAGTATGATTTCCGGGAATATAGGCTATCTTTTTTGTGCTGATTTTAAAGGCGATGCTACTACAATCAATAGCATCTATCTTGATGTTTTTGAAAAGTTTAAAAATACAGAAGGGCTAATCATTGATTTACGTATCAATGACGGTGGTAGTGTTTATAATGTGCAAAACCTGTTAAATAAGCTATCGAAAGAAAGAATGCCGTGGCATACAACGCAAAACCGAACTAGCAATGGTTTTGATAAGCCTTATACTTGGTATTTGGAGCCTGACCCGATCGTAAGCTATAGGCAAAAGGTTGTCGTGCTTACAGGGCGCTATACCATTAGTGCTGGTGAGAGATTTGTCTTAGGCGCCAAGCTATTAGATCATGTAACCATTGTAGGTGATACAACTGCAAATACGCAAGGGTCAGTCATGGGACGTGAAATGCTTAATGGTTGGCAGTACACCTTTACGTTTGAAAAAGTTGTAGACATTAATGGAGTAAATCATGGGGGAATTGGCATTCCTCCTGATAAATATATCTCACCAGGTAAAACCTTTATCGGAAATAGAGATCAAGCTATTGAAAGAGCCCTCGAAATCATTAAAGAATAGCAAATTGATTACAGACTATGAGCATTAGAAGTCCAATGAAATATGAACAATGCTAGACAACATTTAGTGAAGTCTAACAAGCCTATTCATAAATTACCAAAATTAAAAAAAACCACTTTTAACGAGTAATAATAGATGAAATCAAATATTACAACACATTACTTCACAAGAATGAGAAATCAAACACTTTATATCATTGCAATAATAATAGCTTCTCTACTGACAGCCAGCGGCCAGAATGATGAAAGTAAACTTGATAAATTTTTCACCAAAAAAATGAAAAAGGCAGATGTGGTCGGCATGCAAGTGGGCTATCTGAAAAAAGATGGCACCATTTGGTCAGGAAGCTATGGTAAAATAAAATATAAAGACAATCTAAATGTAAATGACTCAACGCTATTCATGATAGCTTCTTGCTCAAAACCGGTGACTGCTTTTGCAATTCTTAAATTGTATAATGATAAAAAAATAGATCTGGACATAGATATCAATCATTATTTACCATTTCACATTAACAACCCTAATTTCCAAAAAAAAAAAATTATTACCGTACGAATGCTACTCACCCATACTTCTTCATTTAAAGATAATTGGGAAGTTATTGACCCATTATATACCACAGAGAAAGGAGGTGATTCACCTATACCTCTAAATGATTTTGTTTCGGACTATTTTACTGAAGAAGGTAAATATTATGACTCTGCTGCTAATTTTTTTAATAAACAACCGGGCAGTTTTTGGGAGTACTCCAATATGGGATATGCTGTTCTAGGATTAATAATAGAAAGTGCTTCAAAAAAGGAATTCTCAAAGTATATGAGTGAAGATATTTTCACTCCATTAGGAATGAAAAACTCATTCTGGTTCTTAAGAGATATTACTCATAACAATATAGCAAGACCTCATGTGTTACCTAGCAAAAAGTCAGATAGCATCAAGATTCTTCCACACTATGGCTACCCTGATTTTCCTGATGGACAGCTAAGAACTACCACAGAAGATTATCTTAAACTCGTTCGGGTTATCTTAAATGAAGGTAAAATTGGCACTAATCAATTTATTGATTCAGACATTATCAAACAGTTTCAGACAGTGCAATTCCCAGAAGTTCATAAGCATCAAGCCATTGCTTGGAATTATGATGAATTTGAAAATTGGTTATTCTATCTATTATTTAAAAGGCTTCCTTCTCATACAGGAGGAGATCCTGGAATAGCTTCAGTAGCTTCTTATAACCCAAAAAATGGTACAGCTGCAGTTGTATTCATGAATTCACCTCCTGTAACATTTAAAGGAGGGAAAATCTTATACTTAGACCTACCAAAGAAGCTTCTTAAAACGGCTGAAAGATAAAACATATTTATTATCTCCATATTGAGGTATGATAAGCTGGAAGGCTGATTTTTTGATATTTCAAATAACTTAAAAAGCTCTTCGTTTCAATTTCATTTTCCTCGACCAACTAAATATTATTAATATCTAAAGAAGCACCATATTTAATCAACTCACATTAATTGACTAGGTCAAGTAAAATTCACCTTCATATCACTAGATTTGTTAACCATCGCCAAATTTTGAAGAATAGTGTTTTACAAAAAATTTAGCTTTAAACTCCTCGTTAGGATCGGGTTTATCATACTCAATCTATTGGCGCTGTCCATTATTTTCGGTGACGACAGGCTATTCTTCAATCAAATTATCTTATTCCTTATTTTGATCATTCAGATATATGAGCTGGTAAGATATGTTAACTATACCAATAGAGAGTTGGCCAAGTTTCTCTTGTCCATAAAACACAACGACTTTTCTATAAACTTCAAGGGCTCAAAAATTGGAAAGTCTTTTGAAGAGTTGCACGATGCCATGGATGGCATCATCCAAACCATAGAATCGTCAAAAATTGAAAAAGAAGCTCAATTTCACTACCTCCGGCTGGTCGTTAGCAACATTAATATTGGAATTATCTCTTTGGAGAATAATGAAAATATTGTACTAATGAACAAACCTGCTGAAAAGACTTTGGGGGTTCAGGGCATCAACAATTGGAATATCCTAAAAGAAAAAAGGCCAAAGTTTGTATCAGATATAGAGTCTATCGGAGACCAAGGCAGAAAGTTAATGGAGCTGCAAACTAATGATGATCCTTTCACACTTTCAGTGGATGTTAACTCCATGAAGATGCTTGATAAATCTTATAAGCTTATCACTTTTCAAGATATCAGAGGCGAGATCGAACAAAAAGAAATTGAAGCATGGCATAAACTTATTAGAATACTGACACATGAAATCATGAATTCAGTCACTCCTATTTCTTCATTAACAGAAACCATGGAATCAATGCTTGGCGTCAATGGAGAAACAAAAAAGGCCAGTGATTTGGATGATGAAACTATTGAAGACTTAAGATTCTCTTTGAAGACAATACACAGAAGAAGTGACGGTATGCTCAGCTTTATTGATGACTATAGAAAGCTGACTAAAGTGGCCAAGCCAAAGCTCGATACAGTGCCCATTGATCATTTGTTCATCTCCATAAAAGGTCTGTTGAAAGGAGAAATGGAGAACGCAGGCATTCAATTTAGCGTAGACATAAAGGAAGTTGAATCTATCTCACTAGATGCTTCATTAATAGAACAAGTTTTGATCAATTTGATAAAGAACAGTACGCATGCGTTAGAAAGTGTGGATCGACCTTCCATTGAATTAAAAGCTTATAGTGATGGAAACAAATCCATTATTGAGGTAAAGGACAATGGAAAAGGCATTGGCGAAAAAGAATTAAGAGAGATTTTTGTGCCTTTTTTCTCCACCAAAAAGAACGGCTCTGGTATTGGATTGAGCTTGTCAAAGCAGATTATGCACCTGCATGGTGGCCAGATAAAAGTGAGATCAGAAGTTGGAAAGGGCACGAGTTTTTATTTGGTTTTTAAGAGTTGAAAGTTTAAATATGATGTTTAAAAAAAATAATTAACAACAGCTTTAATTTTGGAAACATACATAATGAAAAACATTAGCTTCATCATAATTATCTTTTGTTTAATAGCTTTTTCTAATACATTTTCTCAGGAACTGAAAAGTAAGAAAAGAGTATCAGGAGATTATATAGAAGAGTTTACTGTTCTTAAAAAAGATAAGAAAATAAAACATGGTCAGTATGTTAAGTTTAGGGTCAACACCTTAGATAAAAAAGGAATTGAGATTATTGGGTTTTATGAAAACAATAATAAAACTGGCAACTGGCTATACTTTAACCACAATGGTTACCTAGAGAGTGAAGGTCAGTATATCAATGATAAGAAAAGTGGGTTATGGCAATCATATTACAGAATATTTCAACCAGATTCTAATACTGTAAATTCAATTAATCAGGCTTTTGAAATTAATCAAGGGATAGAATTTAATGCAAATGGAGATATCTTTATTAAAAGATCAAAACTCGTTAAGTCTTCAGAAGGTGTCTATCAAAGTGGCGAGAAAAAAGGGGCATGGAATTATTACTCAACTGATGGTTCAATGATTCATAAGTTTGATCATAGTGCTTCAAAAATGTTAGAAGAAAAATATGATAATCCTATTAATTCAACATGTCCGTATCTAGGTGGATGTGAAAGGTTCTTTCAAGAGTATCAAAAATTTCTTCTTAAACCTCCGTATGAACCAAGCAAAGTTACTCTTACAATAAATTCAAAACTTAACGGCTTATCTATTAATGTTTTTAGTTTAACTGGAAGTGAACAATTTGCAGAAGACATTAAAACCAATCTTTATAAAATGAATAATGATTTCCTTTTCATTGATGATAAACCGATATTTCTAGATGTTAGAACTGAAGGTTTTACTGGTGGGGCTTTTAGCAAAATCCAAACTAATTTGAGGAAGTAAAAATCAGCTCTTCCTGATTTGAAACGCTGCTCTTCGAAATTTACCGGACAACAGTGATTGCAAATTCCGAAGAGCAATATGTTCTAGTAAATTATTCTATCAGTGAAAATTTTTAAAATCATCTTTTTTCATATTTACAACTCATACTATAAAGATGGGAATTACTCTAACGACATACCTCATTTAACCGCCTATGGATTAGCTGGCTGTTCTTGGAGTACCTTATTTACAACCTTAATATTAATTGCTGGACAACAAATCACAGGCAAAAAACTTGAAACCGAATACTTTTTAAGTAGTATGATAATTCTACTTATCGCAATCGCATTGGGAACGCTTTACAAAAAAAGATATGAAATAATCTATTGTGAAATAAAAGAAAGTAAATGGGACACAACTCATGAGCCTTGGTTCGTGTCCTCACGAAACAGGCAGTAATAAGTAGTGGTTCGTGTCTTCACGAACCACAGAGCTAGTGCAGGAGATTTACGTGGCATAAGAACTGAGCCACTTCAATTAAATAATTTTGATTAATCAGTTCATAGAACCTATGATCATATTTTGGAATTTGCAATTCCGAAGCCGTATCTTAGGATTTGTATCCATTAGCTATCGGATCCGCATAAAATAGTTTAGTAAACTCGGTTCCAACATTGGTCCGTGCATTTTAATAAATACTTCGATTGATAATATAATATAATAAGCTTTGAAAATAATCTTCTTTTCCGCCAAGCCTTATGATAAGGTGTTTTTTAACCAGTTCAATCAGAATCATAATTTTGAAATTGAATATTACGACACACATTTAGGACCTCACATTGTTAACATTGTTGACCATGCAGAAGCCGTTTGTGTTTTTGTCAATGATAAATTGACAGAGCCTGTTATTAAAGTCCTTTCTGAAAAAGGCGTTAAAATCATTGCTTTAAGGTGCGCAGGATTCAATAATGTAGATCTAGAAGCCGCTAAAAAATATGGGATTTCGGTTTGTCGCGTGCCTGCCTATTCACCCGAAGCAGTAGCTGAGCATGCAGTAGCCATGCTGCAAACCATCAACAGAAAAACACATAAGGCTTACAATCGGGTAAGAGAACAAAATTTTGCCCTGGATGGATTGTTGGGTTTCAACCTTTATGGCAAAACTGTAGGTATAATTGGAACCGGTAAAATCGGTAAAGCTTTTGCCAATATTATGTTAGGATTTGGGTGCAAAGTGATTGCTTATGATTTGTATCCTGACAAAAACTTAGGTGAAAAAGGCGTTTCATACCACTCCCTAGATGAAGTATTAAAGTCATCGGATATAATCTCATTACATTGTCCTTTAACAAAAGAAAATCATTACCTCATCAACAGTGAGACACTGGCCCTAACCAAACCTGGCGTTGTTATCATTAATACAAGCCGTGGTGGTTTAATCAATACTTCTGAGATTATTAAAGGTTTGAAATCAAAGCAAGTAGGGGCACTTTGTATCGATGTATATGAACAGGAGGAAAAACTCTTTTTTAGAGATTTATCATCCAATATCATTGAAGATGATAACATCCAGCGTTTGATGAGCTTTCCCAATGTATTGATCACGGCACATCAAGCATTTTTCACTCAAGAAGCACTATCAGAAATTGCTCAAATTACTTTGGATAGCATTGCCAGACTTCATGATGCTACTATGCCCCAAGATGATAAAGTAATGTTGAATTGATTATTTATCGCTGTATCAACAACTGAATTGCCAGCTAAACCGTAAACAAAAATCATATTTGATTGGCTTATTATAAACAAACACGAGTGAACAATGGAGATTGAAGATTTACATAAGAGACCAGACGTTGACAAAAACAAGAAGTTGAAAAAACGATTTGATCAATTAGAAAATCTCCTGAATGAATTAAAGAAAAAGGAAATTCCTGACGAAATAATTAGCTCAATTAATAGTGCTATCGATTTAGTGAATTCTACTAAAGAATCAGAAAAGGAACTAAGAATTCAGCTAAGGAAATCTCAATCGGCAATACTAAAATTAATTGAGAAAGAACTTCAATTAGTACCTAAGAATCATTATCGAAATACTTACCTGGCTGTTGGTCTTGCTTTAGGTGTCGCATTCGGTAGTGCCTTTGGCGCAAGCCTTGGAAATATGGCTTTTATGGGACTCGGTTTACCCATCGGCATGGCTATAGGCATTGCCATTGGCACACAAAAGGACAAAGAAGCAAAAGACAATAACAAGCAACTCGATTTGGAAATTGAATAGTTAGTGTTTGACAGTATTGAAGATAATTCCATTAATAATCCTATCCAATTGAAGTAACGCTATCTTTATTTAACAACTAAATGG
>CAYGNU010000110.1:0-10147 GCA_964351175.1 uncultured Roseivirgaceae bacterium
GAGAAGCGGTATTTCAAGCTACAATCTGAGCTAGAATCTAACGATATCAAATATCTTAAGCTATTTGATATCGTAGATAATCAAGAGGAATATGACGAAACTGTCATATTACAAAAGGCTCCTGAAATCAAAAAGCAGCAACTTTCGAATTTAAAGGCTCACTTGTACAAAAAGCTACTCCAAAGTATAAGGCAGTATAATCAGAAAAGTGTAATTGATATTCAAATCAGAGAGATGATCGATCATGCTCAATTGTTGTTTAATCGGAGTTTGTATGATCAGTGCGTAGATATTTTAAAAAAAGCCAAACGTAAAGCTCAGAAGATCGATAATCTGGAACTCCAGCTTGAGATCTTGAAATGGGAGAAGATTATTCTGATGCAAACTATTGGGGCCGACACCGAGTCACGGGTGAATAGAATTATTGAAGATGTTCATAATGTAAATCAGCGGATCAATAATGTAAATACATTTACTAATCTGACAGCTCAGCTGAATTCCATCTATACTAAAATTGGCTATATACGCAGTCAAAGTGATCTGGATTCTATTAATAGGATTATCAAATCAAATATTCTTGAATATAATGAAGATGTATTATCACTTAATGAGAAAATAAGCCTTTATAATCTTTATACCGGATATTATTTCTTCATACAGGATTTTGAAGGAGGTTATCAAACGGCAAAAAAATGGGTAAGACTTTATGATGCTCATAAGGAACTTAGGTTAAGTAGAACTGAGTCATATTTAAATGCGATCAATAGTTTGATGATAGGTCAGTATAAGCTGAACAAGTATCAAAAATTTGTTAATACGTCACGAAGACTAAGGGAGATAAGGCATTATCCTAAAAACCTGATGAATGCAAACATCAGACTTAAACTGCTGAAATATACCTACGTGCATGAGTTTAATAGGATCTTCATGCTCGGTGATTTTAAAGCGGGGGTTTCATTGATGAATAGGATCAAGCCAGGTTTGGAAGATTTTATTGATCAGCTGGATAATCATTCTCGGATTATTTTATACTACAAGGTGGCTTGTCTGTACTTTGGCAATGACAATTTTCATGATGCCATACTTTGGTTAAATAGAATACTAAATTCAGAAAACATTGACCTTCGTGAGGATATTCACTCTTTTGCTCGAATACTCAATTTGATCTGCCATTTTGAATTGGGCAATATGGATGTGATTGATTACTACATCAGATCAACCTACCGATTCATGTTAAAGAAGGACGATTTGTATAGGTTCCAGAAAGCTATTTTAAGCTTTCTTAGAAAGCTGTCAGGTGAATTTTCCGAAGATGACCTGATGCCTGAATTTGAAAAGCTATTGAATCTTTTAATTCCACTTCAGGATAAACCTTTTGAGAAACGAGCGTTTATTTACTTTGACATTATTTCCTGGCTTGAGAGCAAGATTCAGGGTAAACGAGTTCAAGATGTCATCTCTAAAAAAGCAAAATATATTATCAACTATTGATCAATGGTTATTTAATCAGAATTCCGATTTTAACCTTAGCCGTAACGGCTATTGGAACATCATTACCACCTAATAAAAAGCCATAGTGGTTTCCTCTATAAGAGTAATTATCATTATTTGATGACGACTGGCTAGTAAATCCATAGCCCAAACCAACAGAATAGTCAATTAAAAAGAAGTTGTCATACACTATTTGATTACCCAGATTAAGTAAGAAAGCTCCTGCTACAACGCTTTCTTCATAGTCAGTTATATTTCCGAACTGATTGTAGTAATCACTTTTCGTTTCGTAGATAGAAATAGCAATTTGAGGTTTCACATAAACACCTCTTAAAATATGTGAATACTTTAATCTACTTGAATAGAAATCGGGAGTTTTGAGAAATTTATAGCCTGCAGATATAAAAACACCGCTACTTCTAACTTCTGGGTTAGTGTTGAAACCAACTCCTATTAAACCTATTTCCGATTCAAAACTTCTGCCAGGCCTTAGACTTCTTTCGTAAGTAAAAGCTAAGTGCTCTAAAAGTGGAGAAAGGAAGTGTAATTTCAGTGCTACCTTTTTATCATTAGCATATGAATTAGGATCAGTTAGTCTGTCTTTAAATTCAATAACCCTTCCGCTGCTTAATTCAATTTTGGAAAGTTCATCTACAGCTATAGAAATGACAGGGCCATCGACCAAATTTGGATCAAGGTATTTAATTTCATCTAAACCAATTTCAGTGATTTTACATTCTATCACTGATTTATCCTTCTTATAGATTTTGTCTTGAGAAATGGCTTCTCCAACGCAAATCAAAAATAATAAAACGGCTATTGAGTATTTCATAAATACAATTTAGTCAAATATTCCATTCAAGAATTATTAAACTGGAAATTTAATATTTAGGCAACATTACGTTATTGAGCAATAACCTTCTTGAAGATTTTCATGATTTCAGTTATCATAAAATCCACATCAGATTTTGTTCTATGAGGATTACCAAAGTAGGCCCTCAAGAAGGTTTCTCCATTAAGTTTGGTTCCAGTAATGAATATTGTTCCTTCACTCTCAATAACCCTTAAGGCATTTATATTTATATTATCATTGTCCTCTTTGCTGAGTGATTGATCAAACCAGCGAAAACAAATGATAGAAAGCGGATGCTCCTTATCTACATGTATATATTCAAATGAACTAAGTTTTTCGCCCAAGTAATGAATGAGTTGAATATCGTTTTCAACGAATTGGCTTAATTGCTTAGCGCCATAAAACTTGAGAGTAAACCAGATTTTTAGCGCTTTAAATTCTTTTGAAAGCTCAATGGTATGTTCAGATGACTCATGTCGGGCACCTTTATTTTCAGTATATAGATAATCTGGCTCAAAATTGATGGCTTTGGGTATTGTTTTTAGCAAAACACAACTAGCTTCAAAAGGCACATACATCCATTTGTGAGGATTTATAATAATTGAGTCTGCTAATTCAGCACCCCTAAATTTATCAAAATGATCAGGTAGCGCACGAGCAGGTAGTCCGTAGGCACCATCTATGTGATACCATACTTTATAGTGTTGAGCTATCTTACCCACGGCTTCGAGGTCATCTATGCTACCAGTGTTAGTTGTTCCTGCATTTGCAATTATTGCCAAAGGTCTGAATCCTTCATTAATATCTTTTTGAATTGCTGCTGTTAGTAAACTCACATCAATTCGGTAGTGCTCATTTACGTCTATTTTTCGTAAATGATCTCGGCCTAAGCCAAGAAAAACCATAGCCCTTTCAATACTGGAATGCGTTTGATTTGAGCAATAAACTGTCATTGGTTGCTGATTGTAAAACCCTTGATATTCTCTTTCAGGAAAGTGTTTTGCCAGTGCCAGATGTAAGGCCATTAAGTTGGACATGGAGCCACCTGAAGTAATAAACCCTTTGTTATATTCTGGTAGTTTTATGAAATCTGCCACCCATTGGATAACCAATTGCTCCAATTCATTGGCAATCGGAGAGTTGTTCCACTTTAAGGCATTTTGATTGTAAAAGCCTTTGATAAATTCAGCAATTGGTCCTATATCATTCCCACTCCCCGTAATGTAAGCAGCATATTTTGGGGAAGTGTTTCTATTTAGGTAGGGTGCTATTTGACTTTCAAATTCATCGAGCAAAGCATCAAGTGAAATAGCATCTTGGGGCAGTTGACTATTAATAACTTTTTTTATTTCAGAAGGGTCATTGGTTTTTAAAATAGGGAGTTGATCATAGTCCTTTTCTATAGACAATAATCTGTCTACTGTTTTTTCAATTGCCTCTTTTAGTGGTTCCATCATTCCATTCAATTAATATCTAGTCATTCGGTTAACTATGTTGACAACATTAAATAACTATTATTAAAACCTTTGGTTTCAATAGTGAATATAATATTAGTTATGCCAAAAGTCGTTTACAGGAAGATACCCTGTTTACAGTATTTTTAAGGAATATTATCAGATTATTTTATTCTTAAAGCAAGTAAATAAATGTTAAAAATAGCCTGGTCTAATATCTATAACCACCCCTTACCTGAAGGTCATCGATTTCCGATGGAAAAATATGATTTGCTTCCTGAACAGCTCTTGCATGAAGGATCTGTAACTAGTGATAATTTTTTTGAGCCTCGGAAACTCTCGGAAGAAGAGATACTGTCAACGCATGATCTAGAATACTGGAACAAACTGAAGAACTTGAACCTAAGCAGGCAGGAGGAAAGAAGAAGTGGTTTTCCACTTTCCTCCCTAATAGTAGAGCGAGAAATCACAATAAACGCTGGTACAATTCAGGCTGCTGATTATGCATTGGATTATGGTGTGGCCATGAATATCGCAGGCGGAACTCATCATGCTTATACCAATAGGGCAGAGGGTTTTTGTTTTTTGAATGATATTGCTATCGCAGCCAATTACTTGCTGAATAATAAAAAGGCTAACAGGATTTTGGTGGTGGATTTAGATGTACACCAGGGCAATGGTACCGCAGAGATATTCCAAAATGATGATCGAGTTTTTACTTTTAGTATGCACGGTGAAAAAAATTATCCTATGCACAAGGAAAAATCTGATCTTGATATAGGCTTACCAGATGGTACTGATAATAAAACCTATTTAAAATTACTAGACAAACATTTGAAGCAGCTCATGCAAAATGTTGAGCCCGACTTCATCTTTTTTCAATCTGGCGTTGATATTTTGGCAACGGATAAATTGGGCCGTTTGGGTCTTACTATTGAAGGGTGTAAAAAGCGTGATGAAATGGTGTTGAAAACTGCTTTTATTAGCGAGGTGCCTTTAGTAGCCAGCATGGGTGGAGGCTATTCTGAAAAAATCAAAGATATTATTGAAGCACATGCCAACACATACCGTTTGGCGCAAGAGATTTATTATTAGTCCTTTTTACTTTTAAGATAACTGAGTACAGTTTTGGAAACCCAAGATCGTTCTGACTCAATAAAATGATTTAAGGCATTGTCTGTTGTTTTTATAACATCGATAAGCTCACTTGTGACTCTTACAAATTCTTTTGACTCTTCAGTATTTTGATTCTCAACATTATTAAGTTTTTTCAATGCTTTTATAACTGGCGCTATTTCTCTATTTTTTCTTGCTTCTGCTACTTTTCTAGAAATTGCCCATACATCTCTTTCACAATGAAAATATTCCTTTCGATCACCTTTATGAATTATTTTTTCTATCAATTCCCAATCAATTAATTGTCGAATATTCATACTGGCGTTACCTCTTGAAATTTGAAGCTCCTCCATAATTTCTTCTACCGACTTTTCTTTTGGACTAATTATTAGAAGTGCAAAGATTTGTGCCATGGTTTTGTTAATTCCCCATGAAGTACCCAATGCAGCCCAGGTTTGAATAAATTCTTCTTTGGCTTTTTGAAATTCCATGAGCTAAAGATATTAACTAATAGACTTATACAAGCGGTTCATTACAAATAAATGAGGAACTGTTAGTGTGGATATTATGATTATAAAAACCATATATATGGAAGTACCTAAATCGAAGCTTATAGAAAGGTAGTAACTAATGAAGAGAAAAAATGTGGCTAATAAGGAGAAGGGCAGTAACAGCTTAACAAACTTATATAAAGTGAGTGTAAGTTTTTCTTTCAAATCACGGTATTCGAGCACTAATGATCTATAAGAATGCCAAATCCCGAAATAGAGTGAAAAAGTTAGTACTGCAGTTGAGAATAAAGAGAATAGCACTAAAAGAAGCAACAAAATTGTTTCAATGAAGAGTCGTTCTCGTGAAATTTCCTTTTTGATCAATGAATTCATTAATAATGACGAAGTGATCAGCCCACTGGTTATGCAGACAGTTAACCACATGTTTTTAGAAAACCAGTTAATATTCAACCATTCCAATGATTGAAAAATAGTCATGCATTCTTGAAAATTCGTGCAGATAATTAATGAAATAAGGAAGAGTCCCCAACTCAAATATAATACAGCCTTTAATTTGCTGTTTGTGTCAACATAAAATAGCTGAGACTGACCGAAATGATAACTTGATATTAAAATGAAAATTATAAATGAAAATTCCGGTAAATAGAACCAGCTAATACCAACAATGCCTATCAGACCAATATAAGTTAGATAAAATAGCAGAATTTTTCTTCTTGAAGGAGATTTTTCTTTGAAATGAATGATATGATCAAGGGCTCCATGTGGAATACCAACTAGTACGATAATAAGTAAAAAAAAGTAAGGCTCCATTAGATTGAATAATGGAAAAAAACTTAGGAGCACGACAAATGCTGCTGTTAGTATTAATAATTTTTTATCTAGTTGGATCATAAATTAAATAGTAAGGCCTATACCACTTAGGCATAGACCTTACATCAAACTTGAACTTAAGACTTCTTACTATCAGATATAGCTACTGTGTAAATCACTAAACCAAATCCGATTTTGTTGACAGCATCAGCAAGGTTGTAAAATAAATCCACGTTGCTAGCTTCCCAGCCAAGACCTGTATTCAACCATCCACCGGGCATACACATGTAACCGATAGGATAGATAGCCCAACCTACTAATACAAACCAAGCAAGTATTTTCACTGCTCTCACAACTGTTGCATTGCCGCTAGCATCAGCTAATTGCTTAACTTCACCAGCCCATGCTGTGTACAATATGTATACGTAACCTACAGTTGAGAATACACCCCACATTACACTGTGCATTGTGGCTCCAGCTGCAGCTGTACCGTCAGCGTTCAATGGAACAAAAGCTTCACCGATATAACCTGTTACCAACATTAAAACAGAAGCGGCTATAAGTTTCCACAATAGGGCAACTTTAGCACCTGCGGCCTTAGTCAGTAAATAGAATTCAACACACATTAATGGAACAGTTAGCGTCCAGTCAATGTAACGTAGAACAGTTGGGTTTTCACCAGTAGCTACATAGTAATCACGCATGTAGTAATAGTGAACCGCGGCAATCATGGTAATTAGTCCAGAAACTAAAAGTGAAGTTTTCCATTTGTCCGAAACACTGCTACGTTCAAAAAAGAAAAATACCGAAGCGGCAAACATTGCCATGTAGCCGGTGAAAAAGGTAAAGGCAACTGGATCATCCTTAGGGATGGTTACCAGGTCAAGTAAAAATAGTTCTTTCATAGGTTTAATGTTTTGTTTGAACAATAAACATTGAAGTTTCAGAAATGTTTGAAACATATAAAAATAATTTTCACCATTGTGCAAACGTTAGTGAGCTGAGTTTTCGTATATTAAGTTCAAAAGTATCTTGAAATGAAAAGTCAAATAACTATCAAATATCCCGATGAGAATTATGGAATAATCTCATTGTTTTTGAACGGAATCTTTATGGATTCTATTGAGAAAAATCAGGTTAAAACTTTTGATCTATTTGATGGTAGAAATCAGATTGAAATCCAAGTGACAGGAACAACCTATAAAAAGGATATAATTGAAGTTGAAGCAGGAAAAGAATACATTATTGATGGATATTTTTCGAAGCAAAGGTTATTGAAATTTCTTGTGACGATTTTGAGTGGAGCTTTAACCGTTTTGCTTATTTCTTATTGGAATGATGATCTTATCAATTGGAAATTATATGGTTTGTATTCGATTGTAATATTAGTATTGTTTATTTCTAAATGGATAATCGACTTTAGAGTTAAGAAAATGAAATATGTTTACTTGAAACCTTCCTTGAAGAATTAACTACTTCCACAAATCGATTGATTATTTTATAATTTGTAGATTGACCTTTACATGAATTGGTTTTACCAATTCTAATTGTCTCAACTTATTTAAGTTTTTAGATGATATGCTATTAGATATTTTGTTTGCGTTGCATTTTGGGGTATCTTTTTTTGAAGTCAAATTCTTTATAAAGCATTTTATTGAATCAAAGAACAAATGAGACCTCTTCATTTTACGCTTTGAAATTTTGTTTTGAATGATAGAGTAGGTTTTAAAATCAAAAGTATTTGTTGTAGAATCTACTCCTAAAATTACGTCTCCAAATTTTGATTGATAATACCCGCCTATTTCGCCCATGTAGTCGTATCCAGTTGAGCCTACCAAAAGAACAAAACCAGTAATAAAACTAGGTATATAATAATTTTGATTTGAATGGTTCGTCAGCCTAAACAATAGATACTCATTACTTAAATGACCTAGGGAGTCATAAGAAGTCACATAGAATATGGAATCTATTAATCGATCTTCGTTTCCCTCAATTATATAGTCCTTCTTTTTAAGTAATTCTAATTTGAACTTATCTGTTTCTAAAGATTTATTGTTGCCAATCTTTAAAGAATCATTATCGAAGTAGGTAAATATTGCTAATTGACCATTAGCATTGAAAGATATAAAGACAAACAATACAATAAATTTCCACATTGATCAAATATGGCTATTTTCTATAAAAACTGAACTACTTTAGTCTAGCTACTCAATTTCACCCCATCATTACCAATCAACAAAGGCTCTGAAAATCTACTATCTGGATCTGCATTTTCAAGATTAAGTACACCTCTTGGGCAAACTGAAGAGCATACGCCACAGCCTACACATGAAGAACGAACTATATTCTGTCCGCGCTGAGCATACCAACGTACATCAATGCCCATTTCGCAATAGGTACTGCAGTTGCCACAGCTAATACATTGGCCACCGTTGGTTGTAATTCTAAATCTGGATTTGAAACGCTGCACGATACCTAAATAGGCGGCTAAAGGACAACCAAATCGACACCATACTCTATTGCCCATAAGAGGGTAGAAGCCTGTACCAACTACACCAGCAAACCCTGCACCTATCCATGCTCCATAGACTGAGCGGACATCATAGGAGCTAAGGCCAAATATTTCACTATTACCAGTCCAATAAGTATATAAAACGCCAATTGTCATGACGATGGCAAAGACTAATACGCTATGTATCATCCACCGTTCAACTTTCCAGGCTTTCAATGATTTGTCAGATAATTGTCTGTAAGGATCTCCCAAAGTTTCTGCAAGTCCACCACAACCACAAACCCATGAGCAGTACCACCTTTTGCCGAAGAAGTACACGAAAACAGGCACGCCAATGATAATTAAGGCGATACCCCAACCTAACATGAATATACCAATGGAACCATTGGCCATTAATGTGTTGAGCTCATTGTCAAAGAAGAAGTCATAATCTAGCGGCCAGATGTTTTTAAAATCGAAGTAAGGTTGATTGAGTCTCAATAATATTTCTGGAATCAGAAAGGCAAAGGCTATTTGAAAGAACATCACAGAGAACGTACGCACTATCTGATATTTGGAATGACGGTATTTGATAATCATTCGCACACCCATAACTAAAATGCATAGTGTATAAATGAACCCATAAAGGAAGAATCGCCCAGCATCTGATCCTTTCAAAAACTGACTAACCGGGTCCACCATGATGATCCAGTTGGTCATGTACTCAGGGTAGAAATATAGGACGATATAAAATACAATCAGGAACGAACCAGTTAGTATGCCTAGCCAACCAACATTTTTCATGGCGCTATTAAAAATACCATTGTTTTTAATTCCAGGAGGACCGTCCTCAATTTTTGGTAAGATATAAAGCATCGCTCCAATGATGCAAAGTCCGTAGGTAAGCAATAGAAATAATCCCGGACTGTCGGCAACTTTGCCTATGCTAGAGGCTTTAGTGATGCTATATTTCAGGTCTTTGACTTTGTACTTATCAAATCCCTTTTCATTGATGATCTGATATTTTTTAATGTTTTCAACGACACTAGAAATCTGACTTTTCATCTCTCCCTGACTGCCAAACTCACGACCGCCAAGCCATCCACCATAATCGTTAAAGGTCTTTTGCTTGTATTGGCCAACTTCATTATCTCCGAAAACTGATAAAGTGCTAAGCTCAAACTTTCCTTGATTCAATGTTAACAGGTTATCAATTTCATCATCTCTAATTCCAAATTGCGATAATTTTTCCTGGTTGACGCTATTGAAAACGTCATCAAGTTTAGCGACAAAAGCAAAGTTTGAGGGAATATTTTTATTAATGAAATCAGCTTTATTTTTAAAGCTTTCTTCTTTTTGACTATCTCCAATTTGGTTAGAAAGGATGTCTTCTGTCAGTTGATAATTGGCTGTGAAGAAC
>CAYGNU010000111.1:0-4847 GCA_964351175.1 uncultured Roseivirgaceae bacterium
ATTGATCTATATTATTATGCTATTTTTACTGTATTTATAGACGCCATCACGCAGGATCGCCTTACTATTCAAGGGGCTGCCACTTTAAATCTTGACATTGACAGAAAAGGTGATATCCAACTAAGTGGAAAATACACCGTAGAGCAGGGTCAGTATAATTTCAGCTTCTACAAATTAATAAAGCGCGAGTTTGAAATTGACAAAGGCAGCACCATTACATGGACAGGTGACCCATTTGAAGCCATATTGGATATCAAAGCATATAACAAAGTTGAAGCGCCACCGATTGATTTGATGATCAATCAAATCAACAATACTTCAAATACTGACCTGCAAAAATACAGACAGCTATTGCCGTTTTTGGTCTATCTAAATATTGAAGGAGTTTTAACTAAACCAGAAATTACCTTTAAACTGGATATGCCTCAAGATAAGCAGAATGCGCTAGGAGGAAGTGTTTATGCCAGATTGATGGATCTTAATACAAGGGAATCTGATCTCAACAAGCAAGTTTTTGCACTATTGATGCTTCAAAGGTTCATCTCTGAAAATCCGTTAAAGAGCGAAGGAGGATATGATGTAGAAGATAAGACTCGAAGAAGTGTTAGCCGCATATTGTCTGATCAACTGAATCGACTAACTAATAATATTGATGCAGTTAATATAAATTTTGATTTACAGTCATATCAGAATTATGGCGCAGGCACTACATCTAGTACCACAAAACTTGCACTTGGTCTTTCAAAAACCCTTTTCAATGATCAATTAGAGGTTAAAGTCTCAGGAAATGTAAACCTAGAAGGTGAAGAACAAAGGAATTTCAGTGATTATGTGGGCGATTTAGCGATAGAATACAAAATTACCGATGATGGCAGACTAAGAATTACTGGTTTCAGAAGGAGTGATTTTGATGTTATCAGTGGAGAAATTGTGGAGACTGGAGTTGGGGTGATTTATGTAAGAGACTATAATACATTTAAAGAACTGTTTAAGAATAGAGATGAAGAATAGAAGTTCAGTTGTTTGTTTATGCTTTTGCATCGGTTGGCTTCTTACAAGTTGTACAGGGAGCAAGTTTCTTCCTGAGGGCAAACACTACTATAGCGGAGCACAGTTTAAATTTTTAAAGGACACTGTAGCGGTAAAGAAAAAAAATCTTGAAATAGCGCTGGAAGAAATTCTTGAACCCAAGGGAAAAGGTAAAGTTTTTGGCTCCAGGCCAGCAGTCTGGTTCTATCATGTGGCAGGTGAAACAAAGAAAAACAAAGGTTTTAGATATTGGATGAAATATAAACTTGGTAAAAAACCTGTTTATCTTTCAGATATAGATGAAAAAGTCATGTCTAACAGACTAAAAAACTATTTAGTCAATGATGGTTATTTCAGATCTCAGGTAGAATCCACGATTAAAAAAAAGAAAAAGTCTGCCCAGATTCTTTACACCATCAAATCAGGCCCTGCCTACAAAATAAGGGATGTAGTTTATTCAAATACCGACAGCCTAGACCAGCTACTTAAAGATGATATTAAAGCCGAAAGTATTATAAAAAAAGGTGTTCGCTACAAATTGAGCGATTTAGAAAGTGAACAAAAAAGAATTGAAAATTCTCTTGAAAACAGAGGCTTCTACTACTTTGATGATAATTATTTGCTATATAAAGCGGATAGCAGCGCGGGAAACTATCAAGTTGACCTTACACTAACACTATCAAAAGACACCCCACCAAAAGCAAAGGAAATATTCACCTTAAAAGATGTAGAAATAAATACAGATTATTCAATCGCGAGTGATACGTTGAAAACCAAGTCTGAGCATAAGTATTATGACAATTATCTTTTCATTAATGACAGTGAATATATAAGACCAGAAATTATCTCAAAAACCATTGTTTTTACACCCAAAGACACTTATTCAGAAATAGCCATGACCAGAACTCGGGAACGCCTGATGGCCTTAGGTATTTACAAATTTGTTAACCTTAAATACAAAATGGCTGATTCGGCAAGATTAACCTCTCAGATTTTTCTTACTCCAATGCCCAAAAAATCTATACGACTAGACTTACAAGCTATTTCTAAGTCAAATAACTTCGTAGGCCCTTCATTCTCAGCATCTTTTCAAAACCGAAATTCATTCAGAGGAGCAGAGCTTTTTCAGTTAAAGTTAAATACATCCTACGAAATCCAGGTTGGAGGTCAAAATAACCCTCCCCTGACTGCTTATGAACTAAATTTAGAGGGAAGCCTTACCATACCTAGGTTGATCTCGCCATTAAATTTCAATTATCATAGTGTACGTTTTATTCCCAGTACAATTATGAGTTTGGGGGTCCGACTCCAAAGAAGAATCAATGTTTTCCAAATCAATTCCTTTGAGGCTAAATATGGCTACCAGTGGCAGGAGAGCCTCACAAAAAAGCATCGATTATTTCCAATTAATTTTTCATTTGTGCAACTGTCACAGAGTTCACCTCAATTTGAGGAACGTCTTATCCTAGACCCTAATCTGTCTAATAGTTTGCAAGATCAATTCATTGCAGGGTTATTGTATGACTATACATTAAATACAAAAAATGCAGAAAATGCTAGTGACAAAAGAGACCATTTTTACTTTTTAGGCTCGCTAGACACCTCAGGTAATTTGATCAACCTTACAGAAAATACACTAGGCGATAATGAATCCCTAGACAATACAGGCATCACCTATTCTCAATACACAAAAGTACAGTTGGATTTTAGGTATTACAGAAAATTAAGCTCAAAAGAGGAGATAGCCACACGGCTATTAATTGGTGGAGCAAAAGCTTATGGAAATGCAACAGAAGTTCCTTTCATAAAACAATTCTCAGCAGGCGGCTCTAATAGCGTTAGAGCTTTTAGAGCCAGATCATTGGGTCCGGGCACATTTCTCGACACTGAAACAGGGGCCTCTTTGGTAGACAATACTGGTGATATTAAGATAGAAAGTAGTGTAGAATATCGATATCCAATAATAGGGGTATTGGAAGGTGCTTTATCTGTTGATGCTGGAAACATCTGGCTTTGGGATCCGCAAAATGATAAGCCGCGAGGACAATTCAGTTGTACTTTGATTATTGAGCTGGCAATAGGGACTGGAGCGGGCTTGAGGCTCAACTTCAGTTTCTTTATTTTAAGATTTGACTTAGCGCTTCCTTTGAAAAAGCCTCAAAATACAGGTGTAAACTGGGTGGTTAATGAGATAGATCCTTCATCTAGTGCCTGGCGAAGAGAAAACCTTCTATTAAATATTGCCATAGGGTATCCATTCTAACACGTTTGGAATTGACTACCAACACTAGATTAATGACTTCTATTTTATTTCTAAAAGTTGATTTTAAGCAGCATGTTTCTTCATATAATCTTTAGCAAAAGGACATGATGCTGTAACTTTCTGATTTTGAGATTTAGCTAATTGAATAGTATGTTTTACTAATTGGCTGGCTAATCCAATTTGACGAGCCGAAGATGGAACGTATGTTTCCTTAATATCTATAACATTTTCTTTTGGTTTATCATATTTAAGATGTGCTGCGCTACCATTTAATTTAATATAGAACCTATGGTGCTGTTGATCGTGATTAATTACTATATTATCGTTATTCATAATTTTAAGATTTTATAATTGTTATTTTTAATTTTTATCCTTGACTAAATATTGAACAATAATTGTTCGACTACACATTTACTATTTCCTTTTTCATACTTATGGCCACAAAAAATCATTACTGGCACATGACAGCATTTTCATTAACGATAAAACAGGATTTGTGAGTAAAAATTATCTATTCTGTGAAATGAATAGATAAAAAGTAGACCAACTAATTTTCAATCCTTAAAGCAGAACATATTCAGTTAAGTTTCATGTTTTACTAGATTCTTTTTGCACAAAAAAATGTAACATAAATGCCATTAAATCTAGTTTTTATGATGCAGTTTAATTACTTTCTTCATGTTACAATTCTACCCCGTAGTTGATCGTAATGAAAAAGAATTTTTATTATAAACTTAAAAACAAAAGAAGAACTGCTTTAGGCCGTGCTATAACTGCTGTCTTATTTATCGCTATTTTACTTCTAGCGATATTCATATCTTATCGCACCATCATTGCTAAATATGCAAGTAACGTTGTATCCACCTCAATACAAAATCTAATCAAAAATCGTTCAGGAGGTCTATATGTTTTGAGCTACGATAGTATTGCAATTGATGTTTGGAAGAACTCAATTTACTTGCAAAATTTTAAAATTGATGTTAATGCAGACAGTACAACTGCTATTAAACAACACAGAGTTTTTGACCTTACCACCCAAGACCTAAGGTTAGATGTTGGAGGTCTCTGGAGCCTGTGGATTACAGATGAATTAACTATTAAAAATGTCTACTTAAATCGACCTTTAATCAACCTAATCTATAAGAATAAACAACAGAGGTCCGATACAAAAATTGCAGAGGAAACAGGTTTGTTGATCAAACAACTGAAAGAAAATTTAAAACATTTGAACATCGGTTTTTTAGAAATTAATAATGCTTCCATTAGTTTTTTTAAACAGGAGATCAATAAAAATAATTTGATTTTAGAAATTTCAGATCTTTCATTAGACCTCCTAGGGCTTGATTGGGAAATAGATAAAAAGATGGAAGGCATTAAAAGTGATAAGTTCTTTTTAAGAATCAACAAGCAACACTTTGTTTTGCCTGACTCTAGTGCCGAAGTTACTGCAGCACAGATTACTTATTCATTGAAAAATAATAGGTTAACCTTTATTAATGCTACTCTAAATCAAAAAAATCAAACTGGCGCATTTGCGAAAACAGCTAAATTGAGT
>CAYGNU010000111.1:4857-7852 GCA_964351175.1 uncultured Roseivirgaceae bacterium
TTTGCAGATACAGCATCATTTCGTTTTAAAAGACTTTATTTTTCAGGAATTGATTTGAACGAAGTATATCAAAACAATGTGTTAATAGTTGACTCAATAAAGCTTGAAAAACCAAAATTCAAACTCGATTCGGGCCTTAATTATTTAAGTAAGTACGTTCAGCGCAAAGATAGTAGCACTACTATAATAGACAGTTTATTTGTGAGGAATTTCAGACTGGATCACGGTGAATTTAACCTTTCAATATCTAACATTCCTATTGAGATCGATCAATTTAATGGAGAAATTCTAAATGCGTCTTATGGAGGAAAAGAATCAGGTGCTTTTGACTATAAAAATGGAAAAATAAACCTGATTAACGGCTATGGAAAAATTGTTGACCTTCAGCATGCATTTAGTTTTGATACTCTCTCCTATTCCTCTTCAAGAGAAGTTTTGGTATTTGATTCATTAAAAATTTGGAGCTATGATCCCCAGAAGATTTCTAATTCAACCAGAGTTTTTGCCAATATTCAATCACTACAAGTTACAGGACTTAATGACCAAGAAATAATAAACGATGAGATTACCCTTGATGATATTATTTTCAGTAACGCCACTATTGAAATAGAATCAAAAAGGGATAATAAAGAAAGCCAAGAGAAGGCTCTGCGCATACCGGAGATATTGCTCAGAAGTTTATCATTAAAGAAAACTACTGTAAGTTTAAAAACTCAAACTGATTTTTGGAAAGCATCCAATAGTGACATTAAAATCCAGAACCTAGAGTATGGAAATAAAGGATTGAGCATAAACAAAGGAACAAGTTTTACTGCAGATCTACCTTTGGTCAATTATGATAATGAAGACGTAAAAATACAGGCTTATAATGTGGTTGGGTCCTCCAGTTCTGAATTGCTGAAGTTATCAAGGATAACCTTGAGGGATAAACAAATAGATGTAAATCTAAATGAGGTTCTAATTAGTAATAGGGGCGACTGGCTTAGTACAAGCACTGATAGTTTGCATTTCAATTTCATTAGTTTTAACGATTATAAGGTTGATCTTAAAATTTCTGATAATACCGAAAAAAGCAAGAGTTTTAAAGGGTCAGTCCAGATAGATTCTCTTTACTCCACTAAAGGCCTATTTAGTGCAACGCTAAGAAATGATGAAGTGATTAAAACCAATATTGACTACTTGACCATAAGTGAGCTTAATAGTTCTGATCAAACCTTAAACCTAGGAAGGTATGCGCTGGCTCTTAGCGATGTTTATCTTAAAGATTTATCAAATGAAGCATTAATAAAAACCATGAATACCTCCTCTATCGAGGAGACGATGAACTTAAAAGAACTTCAATTAACTCATCAGCGTGACCAGATCAATGACAGTATAAATATTGCTTCCGTATCAGTATCCAACTTTATTATTAGACGACTTCCTGATGATCTCGAAAAAATGGACTTAGGAACCCTGAAGATAAATAACCCTTTATGGTACAGATTTGGAAACGATGAAAACGCCAAGACAACGGAATTATCGGAAATCTCATTTTCCGATTTGCATGACATCAAGTTAAAAGAGATAAAAATTAATAATGGTTTTTATAGAAGCACAATTAATAAAAGCGAGCAAACTCTTAAAAATATTAATTTACAATTAGTTGATATTGACTTATCTAAAAAGGTATCAGATTTTAACCAAAAAACAGATGGTTTTTTATTTGCCAATAGCATAAATGCTACTATCGATTCTCTATGGTACAAGAGCAATTCTAGTTATATCCAATCGGCAAATCTTAAAGTAGGCCAAGACATGGAAATAGGAAATTTGGTCTATCAAAACTTTAGTTCAGACTCTATAGATATTAAAACTCCTATGGTGACTTTCAAAAAGGTGGCTTATAATAAACTATTTACAAATAATGCATTCGAAGCAAACGACCTTTTCATTGAATCACCGGAAATAAAGGCAAGTTTCACATCATTGAGAGATGGTAAAACAAGTAATATTCCAATTTCCGTTAATTTTCAAAACATTTCTATTAATAATGCATCAATTGATATCACAACAATTGAAAATGAGAACTTAAGGCTAAGTCCGATCGATTTAAATTTAAGTGCCTTTCACTATGACTCACTTACAGATTTTACGACCACCCTTATTCCTGCAGAATCTATTGAACTAAATACAGGTAAATTAATTTTCACAACCTCTGATGGACTCAATGAAATTCAGGTTGGAAAACTAGGATTAAGTAATAATGAGAATACGTTAACTATAACCAACGTCAATCTACTGCCACTTTATCAACGTGAAGAATATATGAATCGAGTTGGATATCAGACAGATTGGATTAAAACTCACATTCCAATGATAACTGTTCAAGGCCTGAATTATAGACGATTGCTAAAAGAAAAAGCATTTATTGCGGATTATGTAATGATTAACAAACCTGAAATAAATGTATATCGAGACAAGAATTACACTGATTCTGTTACTGCTAAAAAAACACTTCCGGGAGGTTTAATCAGAAACCTTAGCAATGCTGTTGATATAGATTCTCTTTATATCAGTAGTGCAGAAATAGCTTATTCTGAGATTCCTGTAAAAGGCCAAAACCCAGGGGTTATCAAATTTGGCAAATTGAATGCTACCATTCAGAATATAACTAATATACCCTCAAGTTTAAATATTGACTCAACAGCGAATGTACGTATTGAATCACAGGTGATGAATAAAATTCCTATGGAGGTTACTATAAGATATAATCTTAAAAGTGAGACCGATAAATTTAATATCTCAGGCAAAGTAGCTCCTCATCAGTTAACATTTTTCAATGATTTTACTGAAGATGGGGCTTTCTTAAAAATAAGGAGTGGCGAAAGCAAGAGTCTTAAGTTTGCTGCGACTGTAGATGATGATTTGGCCATTGGAACTATGTATTTTGAGTATAGCGATTTAAAAATTGCATTTATCGACAAAAAGACGGCAGGGACTAAAAAATTTGAGG
>CAYGNU010000111.1:7862-10113 GCA_964351175.1 uncultured Roseivirgaceae bacterium
ATAGCCTCATTTATGGCTAATTCTTTTATTGTTAAAAAGCGAAATCTAGCCTTATTTCGCCTAAGAAAGGGTGACATTTTCTTCGAACGCAATAAGCAAAAGTCAATTTTTAATTACCTATCTAAACTATTCATCAGCGGTGTATCGAGCAGTGTGGGCTTCAACAGTCATAAAAGAGAAATAAAAAAAATGAAAAACAGTCAGCCCTGAAAAGATGGTTAGTTGAATTTTAAGCATTTTCAGGACAGTTTAGTTTTTAGTAGACTCCCTTCTTATTTAATTTCAGGCTTTAACCACATAATTATTTAATCATTCTCCAATCCAGTTTACTACATTTGCCTTATTATTAATTTTAATTCCATCCCTGACACACCATGAAATTCGACAACTATAACATCTATGAAGGGATAAAGAAGAGCATAGCAAAACTCGATTATAAAAAGCCTACTGATATACAATATAAGGCCATTCCAAATATTCTAAAAGGAGAGGATGTTTTGGCCATTGCCCAAACAGGTACCGGTAAAACAGCTGCTTTTGCCATTCCAATTTTGCATCTACTGCAAACGAGAAAAATAAAAGACAGGCCAGATGGCCTCAAATGCCTTATCATGGCTCCAACGCATGAGCTGGCTCAACAAATCAATGAGGTTTTTAAAAGTTTGGGAAAGTACACAAGAGTAACTTCCTTCTGTGTCCATGGTGGTGTTGATCGCGCTGATCAAGTTGAGCATTTAAATGAGGGTATAGATGTGTTAATTGCAACACCAGGTAGGCTTTCAGACCTGATAAAAAGAAGGCAATTAGATTTACATCGAGTAGAAATTTTAGTGTTAGATGAAGCCGATCATATGCTGGATTTAGGATTCATTAACGATATGCATCACCTCATGCGCTTTCTTCCTAAAAGAAGGCAAACTCTTTTCTTTTCAGCAACAATTAATGAGACCATTAAAGACCTTGCATTTTCATTAGTTCATAACGCAATCAGAATCCAGATATCTCCTAAAGATCCAGTAGCGAAAAACATTCAACATGGAGTCTCCTTTGTCGAGATGGACGATAAGCGCTTCTTCCTTGAAAATGTAATCAAGACTAATACTGAGAAGAAAATCTTAGTTTTTGTTAGAACCAAGGTGCGCGCAGAACGCGTTAAAAAAGCAATGGAACGCTGTGAACTAGTGACTGACACAATCCATAGTGATAAACTTCAAACAGAAAGAGAAGCTACCATGAAAGATTTTAGAAATGGAGATCTCAAAGTATTGATAGCAACCGATGTAAGTGCCAGAGGTATTGACATTCCGAATGTAGAGCTTGTGATTAACTATGACTTGCCAGATAGTGCAGAGAACTATATTCACAGAGTTGGACGTACAGGTAGGGGAAGTCAAAAGGGACAGGCAGTTTCCTTCTGCAGCGCTGAAGAAAAAGAACTGTTAAATGAAATCGAACAAAACCTTGGGAAGCCAATAAAAACGCTTGAGCTTTCAAAAAATGATTATCAGCAAGTCATTGATCTGTCAGAAGAAGTATCTACAGATTGGAAAGGTTTAATGAAAGAGCACGAGATGGCCTTTAAAGGCAAAAAGAAAAAAAAGAAATAGGATCTATAATTCGGTGATTTTTGTCTATTTTAAAATAGACACCTCGTTTCTAAGAATAGAATGCATGATTCCTGTAAGAATTTGATGTTTATTCTAGTTACCTTTGTCTCCATATGACCGGCAGAATTTTAAAGTATCTTGTAATATTAATTCTTGCAATCCAAGTCTCAATTGTTGGTATCTTTTTCATTCAATTTTCCATTCTAAATAATCAAGAAACTGAGTTCATTGCTGACTTTGAATCTAATACTGATGAGACAACTTCCGGTAATATGTTGGAACTTGAGGAAGAAGAAAATAGCACCCTAAATAATAGATATTGGTACTTAGAAGCCCTATCTGATTATGCAGTTACTTTAACCACTTTTTACGCCAATAATTTCTATTTCGAGGGCCATATTAAAGAAGTACTGTCGCCTCCACCCCGACAATTGACTTAAGTACTCTTTTAACAATTTATTTAACTTCCCTAACTTAAAGGCTAAGTCCTTTAAGATCTTATTTATTTATGGACAACTTATTGAAGAATTTAAAAACTGACTTACCAGCTGGGCTTGTTGTATTTCTAATTGCATTACCCCTGTGTCTGGGAATTGCTTTGGCATCTGGAGCACCCTTGTTCTCTGGACTCATCACGGGTATTA
>CAYGNU010000112.1:0-10096 GCA_964351175.1 uncultured Roseivirgaceae bacterium
GAAAGAAGGAAAAACCACATCATGAGTTTTCCATAACTTGCTTTTAGTGGCGATTGACCACCATCCCAGATGCTCTTGCCTGTGTTTTCAATTGAATGTGCGGTAGCTGACATAGATGATTAGTTATACCTTAAATTAATGGTTCAATAATAAAAATACGAATAAATATATCCAAAGGCCACCAAGAAAATGCCAGTATGTTGCACACATCTGTATTTGGGCCAAATTCTTGGAATGCACCCTGTATTTAAAAGTTGAAATTAATACAATTATTAGAAAAATGATACCACTTACCAAATGTAATCCGTGAAGACCTGATAAAATGTAAAGAAATGAACCTGACGGATTTCCTACAAGAAATACATTTTGATCTACCAAGGCCCCCCAAACAAAGAATTGACCCACTAGAAAGGCTATTCCTAACACAAATGTTATAAAGATTAAAGCCTTTACTTTTTCAAGACTATCTTTCTTAGCTGCAAAATAGGCTAACTGCATGCTTACACTACTAGCTACTATTATGGCCGAGGTAACCCACATCTCCATTGGTAGCTCAAAGACCAACCAATTACCTTCAGCTTGTCTTACAATATAAGCACTTGTTAATGATGCAAAAATCATCACCACAGTGATCATGAATAACCACAATCCGAATTTTTTCGGATGCATTGAAAGTGGTCTTTTTACTTCTTCTACAATTTTAAAATCTGATGTCATATTTCCCTTCTCCTTTCTTACACTTTGTCTAATAAATACGCAATTTGAACTATAGGTAGATATAAAAAAGAACCAAACATAATCCTCAAAGCAGATTGTCTAGTTCCTGTTTTCATCAATGCAAATGTCTGACTCAAGAATAGCACACCACAAATTGTAACTACAATAGCTGAATCTAAACCTGTGATTCCAAATTTTGCTGGAAGTAAGCCAAATGGAATTAAAAACAAGGTATAAATCATTATCTGAATAGCGGTATTAAGATCTTTTTTTCCACCAGAGGGTAAAAGTTTGAAACCTGCTTTCTTGTAATCCTCATCAGCTACCCAAGCAATAGCCCAGAAATGAGGAAACTGCCAAATAAATTGAATGCCAAATATTATTAAGGCTTCAATTGTAATTTGACCTGTTGCTGCTGTCCAACCCAATAAAGGTGGCAAGGCCCCCGGTATAGCCCCAACAAATACAGCAATAGGCCCTACTCTTTTTAACGGTGTATATACAAAACTGTAAAGTACCATCGACAATATCGATAGTAGTGTTGTCAATACATTGGTATAACTATATAATATAGTGATGCCTATGGCTCCTACAATGAAAGCAAATATTGCAGCCTGACTTGATGAAATCCTATTTGTTGGTAAAGGACGATTTTGTGTCCTTGTCATCAAAATATCAAGGTCCTTCTCTATAATTTGATTAATTGTCACCGAAGCTCCTGAAACTAAAAAACCCCCTGTACATATTACGATAAAATTCAACCAATCAATCGCCCCATTTGCTCCTAGTATGTAACCAAAACCACATGAAAACGCAACCAAAAAAGATAGTCTAAACTTTAACAGTTCAAAATAAGCCTTAAGCTTATCGACAAAAGTTAAACTATGTGAATTATCTAATATCATGCGACAGAATACCTTTTTGAATTAAGTTGCAAAAATAAGAAAATTTGAAGTCCAAAGCCTAGAGTACCCAACAATAAATGGACAGGTTGTAAAAAGGCCGGAACTGCAAAATATGCCATTAAAGTACCTGATAGAATAGTTAATACTATTACAGCGGCTAGTGACATAAATATCTTAGATTCTAATTTTACTTTAAATAGTGTATACATTAACAATCCATGTACTATGAGTACTATCCAAGAAAACGAACGATGAATAAGGAATTCAACACCTAAATTATTCATCCATTCACTTCTTTGTCCATATTGAAATGAAGCTGCTATACTATCAACTGCCTCTCTTACTTGGGTACCAAAAACAACCTGCAAAATCAAGACTAACATACAAGCCAATAATAAATATGAAATTGTTGACTTTGAATTAGTAGTAATTAATAAATCAGGATTTGATCTGATAACTATCCATGATAACAACGCTACGATTACTAATGCTATAAGCATATGAATAGTTACCATAAAAGGTATCAAATTGGTAGACACTACAAGAGAACCAATCCATCCTTGAAAGACAACTAGTATAAGAGTAAACAGGCTCATCAGAAATAGCTTTCTATCAGAATAAAAGAACTTGGTAGATAAATACACGGTTATGATAATAAAAAGACCTATCAAAACCCCAATCAATCTATTTACATACTCTATCCACGTTTTAACAGGATTGAAATCAGCTTCTTCAAGTATAGTCTCATCGTTCAAGATGTTAGAAGCAACCTCATTAAATCCTAATGATTGTAGATAAACCGCTAATTTTTCATTTTTCTTAGCACGTTTATTTGAATAAACCTCTTTATAATCAGAAGGTAATTCTGATATTGAAGTAGGAGGCACCCAATTACCAAAACATTTTGGCCAGTCTGGGCAACCCATGCCTGAGCCGGTGCTTCTAACTATACCACCAACGAGTATAAGAAAGTAAACAGAAATAAGAGTAAGTAGGCTAAATTTTCCAAGCCTACTCATCTCTTTATCTGTGTTATTTTTCATCTATTACGATAGACTTTCCACTATCAGCACCTTCCAACTTAATCAAATCGTTCTCTTCATCCAGATTAGATTCTGGTGTTTCTGAGAATGGAATATGCTGAGGAATAAAATCTTCTTTAGCACCTGGCTTACTGTAGTCATATGGCCATCTATAAACCGTTGGTATTTCACCAGGCCAGTTTCCATGTCCAGGATTAACAGGAGTAGTCCATTCCAATGTAGTAGATTCCCAAGGGTTGGCAGATGCTTTTCTTCCTCTCCAAATACTATAAAAGAAATTGAATAAGAATATAAACTGAGCTGCTAATGTTATAATGGCAGCAATACTAACTAGCATATTCAAATCAGAGAATGAATTGAATGTATCAAAGTTTGTGAATGAATAATATCTTCTAGGATACCCAGCAATACCGATATAGTGCATTGGGAAAAACACTAAGTAAACACCTACAAATGTTAACCAGAAGTGAATGTACCCAAGTTTTGAATCCATCATTCTACCAAACATTTTCGGGAACCAGTGATAAATACCAGCCATCATTCCGAAGAAAGAGGCACTACCCATTACTAGATGGAAGTGAGCAACAACGAAGTAGGTATCGTGTAACTGAATGTCAATGGCTGAATTACCTAAGAATATTCCAGTCAGTCCTCCAGAAATAAAGAACGAAACTAATCCTATGGAGAACATCATGGCAGTTGTGAATCTAATATTACCTTTCCAAAGAGTGGTAAGATAGTTAAATACTTTCACCGCTGATGGTACTGCAATTATTAATGTTAATAACATGAATACAGAACCAAGGAAAGGATTCATACCAGTTACAAACATGTGGTGTGCCCAAACTACGAAAGAAAGAATTGCAATGAATAACATCGATCCAACCATCGCTTTGTAACCAAATATCGGTTTACGTGAATTAGTTGCAATAATTTCAGAAGTTATACCTAAAGCTGGTAATAATACAATATAAACCTCAGGGTGTCCTAGGAACCAGAATAAATGCTGAAACAATATTGGGCTACCACCTTGATTAGGCAACGCCTCCCCATTAATGTAGATATCAGATAAATAAAAACTAGTTCCAAAGCTTCTATCAAATATTAATAATAAAGCAGCTGAAAACAATACCGGAAATGACAATAAACCAATGATTGCAGTAAGGAAGAAGGCCCATATTGTTAAGGGTAACTTCGAAAATGACATTCCATGCGTTCTTAAGTTTATTACTGTTGTGATGTAGTTAATACCACCCAATAAAGTAGAGACAATGAATAATGCCATTGCTGTTAGCCATAATGTCATCCCTAACCCAGAACCGTTAACCGCCTGTGGTAACGCACTTAATGGTGGGTAAATAACCCATCCACCAGAAGCAGGACCAGTTTCTATAAATAAAGAGGTTAACATTATTATACTAGAAACAAAGAAGAACCAATATGATAGCATATTCATGAATCCAGAAGCCATATCTCTAGCTCCAATCTGCAATGGAATCAAGAAGTTACTAAACGTACCACTTAGCCCGGCTGTCAATACAAAAAACACCATTATTGTTCCATGCATTGTAACGAGTGCCAAATAGAACTCTGGATCAATTTTACCATCAGCTGTAATCCAGCCCCCTAGAATTGGTTTTAACCATCCAAGTTGGGCTTCAGGAAAGCCGAGCTGAAGTCTAAATATTACTGATAATCCACCACCAATTAATGCCCAAACTATTCCTGAAATCAGGAATTGCTTTGCAATCATTTTATGATCGGTAGTGAAAATATAATGCGTCCAAAAATTAGTACTGTGATCATGATCGTGATCATGACCATCTTGATGTGTTTCTTCTGCAATATGTATGTCTGCGGTAGCCATATAATATTATCTTAAAATGATGCTTCTAATTCGTTATTTTCAATACCAGCCTTAATTCTAGCTAGTTCTCTCTTCTCTGTAGGTATCTTTTCTATGAAATCAGGGTTGAGCTTCAGCCATGTTTGTTGCTCAGCTTTCCATTTCTCATAATCTTCCACTTCATCAACAACTACTTTCAATTTCATAGAAAAGTGACCTCTTCCACAAATTTCTGTACAGGTTAAAAAATAGTCAAACTCAGGATCACCTGTCTCTTCTCTCATATCCTGTGTAGACTTTGTTGCTATAAATTTGAAGTGTGTAGGCATGCCTGGTACAGCATCCATCTTAACTCGTTGGTAAGGTAAAAACACACTATGTAGAACATCACGAGCTCTAATTTTCAACAAAACTTCCTTTCCTTTTGGGAAATGGAGTTCTAATGGAGTAAAATCATCGTAGGAGTTTTCATCATTGATGTCTATTCCAAAAATGTTTCCTGCAGAATCATCGATCAACTTATAATCATACTTACCCAGTTGATTATCCTTAACGCCAGGATATCTTACAGCCCATGCAAACTGGTAGCCCATTACTTCTACAACTTCAGCATCATCTGATGCTTTATCAGTAATATCATTCCAAGCTTGAAGTCCTGTGAATACCAAGCCAGCTAAAACTATAGCCGGAACTACAGTCCACAATAATTCTAATTTTGTATTGTCCGGATAAAATTTACCTCTGGCTCCCTCCTTATATTGATACTTATAACTGAACCAGAATAACAGAACGTTTGTGATTATAAAAACTACACCTGTTACTGCGGTGGTAACCCAAAATAACTGATCAGTTACAGCCCCGTGTTCAGAGGCAACAGGTAATGTGTATTTGTCAAAATATACCCAAGAATACCAAAACATAAAACCGAATCCGAGAATCATAAAGACCATCATCAGTGCAGCATTTACTTTATTGCTGCCACCAACTATCTTCTTATCCGTACCCTTAACTACATTAACTAATGTTCCTATTCTGAACAATGTGTAAAGAATGAACAAAAGAAGCAGAACACCTACAGCAATTATTACTTCGAACATATTATTATAATTTATCTGTTATTTCAATTAAATGTGGTGATGTAAACTTTCTTGTAACATTGGATGGTTTTTGGCAAACAACGGTGCCTTAGCCAAATTAGATAATGTCACAAATAAGAATGCTACTCCAAATATCATAGCCATTCCAATTTCAACAAAACCAAAAGTTCCGTCTTTTTGCATTACACCAGGAGTAATCATCAAGTAAAAATCAAACCAGTGTCCAACTATAATTATCGGCATAACCACTTTTAACATTGACATATGTCTCTTTGCATCTCTTGTCATCAATAACAAAAATGGAAGGAAGAAGTTTAGTATCAAGTTTAGAAAAAATACCCACTTGTACTGACTAGCACCAAGTCTTTCAATAAAATAAACGGTCTCTTCAGGAATATTTGCATAATAAATTAAAAGAAACTGAGAGAACCAGATATAAGTCCAGAAAATACTAAACCCAAAAACGAATTTACCAATATCATGTAAATGATTTGCGTTGATGATCGATAAGTAGCCATTCTGCTTAAGAACTACTACTATTAATGTTATTACGGCTAGACCATTTACCCACCAACTAGCAAATACATACCATCCAAACATGGTACTGAACCAATGTGGATCAATAGACATCACCCAATCCCATGCAGCAATTGAAGAGGTCACAGCAAAGATAACTAAGAATATGGCCGAGTACTTACGTGCCTTGTACCAGTGGTTTATATCACCATCTATGTCTTCTGCAAGCATTTCTTTTTTAATCCACATAAAGAACATGATCCAAAGACCAAAGAAAACTACTATTCTTAAAACATAGAAAAGAGGGAAAGATCCGATCTCAAGTGGCCAATACCACATAGCAGCCTTTCCTTGAATAATTTTATCACCGCCTTCAGAAAGAGGGGCATAAAGTGAAGCACTTGTCCAATGGAATACATCATGGTTAACAACAAACCAAGATAAAAGCATCAAACCAGCAGCGATAGGAAGCCAGTGTGCCATTGCCAATGGTATTCTCTTCATTCCAGCTGACCAACCAGCTTGAGTAGCATATTGAATTGCAACAAAGAATAAACCTATAATTCCCAAACCTGTAAAGTAGATATTATTAATCCATAGGTTGGTAAATAGTCTCTTTAACCAAGGAGCGCTACCGTGGTGCTCTCCACCTCCATGTGCTTCTTCAGAGGCATGCTCCGGACCTTCTTCCAAACTAGCTGTGAAGTCAGTTTGCGATGTAATTGTATTAATGGCGTGCTCACCTTCCTCAGCATGTCCACCAGACATTGATGAGATAGTGCCGATTACTAATAGAACGATGCCTATTACACCCACTATCATAAGGGTTTTCTTTGCACTAGCGGTAAATGAAAATCTTTCTTCAGTCATTTGCTATTCAATTTACTTTTCTTCAATTACTCTTGTGAGCACTTATTTTTGTAATGTTTTAACATACTTAGCAATCTTCCAACGGTCTTCTGCACTTACCTGAGAACCGTGAGATCCCATTAACCCTTTACCCCATGTTATTACATGGAAAATATGACCTTCAGATATACCTTTTAAGGCATCACTTTGTAGGTTAGCTACACCAGCAAAAACTGGAAGTCCATCAGGATCGTCTTTACGAGGACTGGCTACTAGCCCATCACCCATACCTTTGCCACCGTGGCAGTGTTCACAATACTTACCATAAAGAATTTTTCCGTCTTTTATAGCAGCATCGGCCATTGTACTATCGATAGGGCTAATCATAACTCTAGCTGCCAACTCTAAACTGTCTTTTGGTATCCTGTAAGGTAGATATCCACTCTTACTTCTCGGAACAGTATTAGCAGGAGGAGTTCTCATAGTCATTCCATTTTTATTTAATGGATTCGAATTATAATATTCACCATGGCCATCACTAGTATTATTTAAAGTCTGTGCCGCCTCACCAGCCTCTTCATCAGTGATCTGAGTTAAAGGTTCGTAAGGAACAGAGTGATACATATTTGGCGCATACTCCAAACCCTGATTTTCGCCACCAGCTCCGCAACCGGTAAGTGCTATACCTAGGGCAACAATCGCGTAATTAATATTTTTATATATTTTCATGCCTATCTGAAAGTTCTTAATCTTCAAAATCTTTGTCATTAACCTCACTGGCTCCACTACCCTCGATAACCTTTTTAATAGCATCCTTACTTAATTTGTTCTTAGCAAGATCAATAGCCATTACATGTTTATCATCAGTTATTCTAATATCAAATATCCTTGGCTTTTTATATGGCTTCAAATCACTTACTATCATGAACGTGCCTACCATACCAAGTGCCGCCAATAAAACAGTTAATTCAAAGGTTACAGGAATAAATGGTGGTATAGAGAAGAAGTCCTTACCCCCTATAATCATTGGCCAGTCAAACCCTAACATTCCAATTTGCATAGTCAACGCTAATGTTGTTCCTAGCAAGCCAAACATAAAGGCAGCTTTTGGAAGTCTTGTCATTTTATAACCCAGTGCTCCATCCAACCCGTGAACCGGAAATGGAGAATATACCTCGTGAATTTTAACTCCGCTCTCCCTTACCTTGCCTACAGCATCCAAGAGAACATCTTCGTCTTCATATACTCCTAAAACAAAATGCTTATTACTTTCCATTATTTCTTCTCTTTTAAAGATGATGACTTGATGATACTTTTAACTTCTGCCATATTGATTACAGGAAAGAACTTAGCAAACAATAGGAAACAAGTAAAAAACAAACCGAAGGTGAATAAATATACACCTACATCATAAAATGTTGGATAGAACATCGCCCAGCTTGATGGTAAGAAATCCCTGTGGAGCGATGTAACGATAATTACAAATCTTTCAAACCACATACCGATATTCACAACAATGGATAGTATGAATGTTGCAGCGATATTAGTTCTAATACTTTTTACCCAGAACAACTGAGGAGATATAACATTACAAGTCATCATGGTAGCATAAGCCCACCAGTAAGGACCAAAAGCTCTGTTAATAAATGCATACTGTTCAGCTTCAACGCCAGAGTACCATGCTATAAAGAACTCAGTGATGTAGGCGATACCTACAATAGAACCAGTAATGATGATTACAATATTCATCAACTCTATGTGGTTGATGGTAATATAATCTTCTAGTTTAAATACTTTTCTAGTAACCAACATCAATGTTAATACCATGGCAAAACCAGAAAATATTGCTCCTGCCACAAAGTAAGGAGGGAATATTGTAGTGTGCCATCCTGGTATTACTGAAGTGGCAAAGTCCATAGATACAATAGTATGTACTGAAAGTACAAGTGGTGTTGCCAAACCAGCCAAAATTAACGCTACAGACTCATATCGAGACCAAGTTTTTGCTGCTCCATCCCATCCAAAGCTAAGTGCACCATAGACCGCTTTTGATATTTTATTTTTCGCTCTATCTCTAATAGAAGCAAAATCAGGAATAAGACCAATGTACCAGAATACTAAGGAAACCGTAAAATACGTGCTAATTGCAAAAACGTCCCACAAGAGTGGAGAATTAAAATTCACCCACAAAGAACCAAATGTATTTGGAAGCGGTAGAGCCCAATAAAAACCTAACCAAAGACGCCCCATATGAAGCGCTGGGAACATAGCGGCACAGATAACAGCGAAAATTGTCATTGCCTCAGCAGCTCTGTTGATCGACATTCTCCATTTCTGTCTGAATAATAAAAGAATAGCAGAGATTAACGTTCCAGCGTGACCAATACCTACCCACCATACGAAGTTGGTAATATCCCAGGCCCAGCCTACGGTCTTATTTAGACCCCAAACTCCTATACCTTGCCATAATAAAGTTAGTACAGCATAAGTTCCAATACCTAAGGTAGCCAGTGAAACTGCCATTCCAAGCATCCACGACTTGGTTGGTTTCCCCTCTACCTGTCTACAGATATCTTCCGTTACGTCATGGACGGTCTTGTTACCGGTTACTAGCGCTTCGCGTACGGTTGAAGTAACTTGCATATTTTATAATTTAATTAGGTCTTTAATTGATTAATTATGCTTCTTCTTTGTTTCTAATCTTAGTCAAATAAGTCACGTTAGGCTTAACACCAATCTCTTCAAGAACATGGTAAGCTCTAGGCTCGCCAATCTCCTTTTCGATGATATAATCAGCTTTTTCAGTGTCTTTAATTTTCAATAGTTTGCTAATTCTGCTGTCTTTGTCGTTCATATCACCAAACAAAATTGCATCGGCAGGACAAGCACTAGCACAAGCTACATCTATATCTCCATCTTTAGGTCTTTTGCCTTCTTTCTTAGCTTCTAGCTTACCATATTGAATTCTTTGAACACAAAGAGAACATTTCTCCATAACACCTCTAGAACGAACAGTAACATCTGGATTCAATACCATTTTACCCAAATCATTATTCATTGCAGTGTTGATATCTTCAAACTGAGAGTTATCATGGTATTTAAACCAGTTAAATCTTCTCACTT